>DAOQRQ010000291.1:0-3618 GCA_035355815.1 Ferruginibacter sp.
ATAATAATAGTTAGTAGCCGGGGCCAGGTTAATATCGGTAAAAGAAGTGGAGGTAGTACTTATCACAACGGTTCCGCCACCCAAGGCATCTCCGGGTAAATAAAATGTTCCGTCTGCAGGCGGGGATGCCAATGTAGAAGCAGTGCTTCTGACAATCAGGTATTCGTTTGCCGCCGGAATGGCTGCATCAAATGTTCCGCTGATGGTAGTAGGGGTAGGGGTTAAATTTAAATTGGTTGGCTGATTGGTTGGTTCTGTGCAGGGAACAGCCCCGTAAGAGGTCCAGGTTAAATCATCAATTCCAATTCTCAACCCGGGGGTAACCTGCCGGATCTCCAGGTTAAAAGATCCGCCAACATTTATGTTGGTAAAAGTTGCCGTAGTTAAAGTGGTAGTTGGGTTGGCCGTGCCAATCAAGGTATTGTTTATGTACAGTTGAAGTACAGGATTGGATCCTGTAAAAAATTGCTGCTGTTTAAAACTGATATCGGCTACACCATTCGGAATATTATTGCAGAAAACAGAGCCATTGCGGATGGTAATGGCTCTTCCATTCATTACCTGGTCGGTCCTGGAATCGGTGGCAGACCAGGGCAGCCCGTTATTACCCGTCCAGTTGTTAGTTGTATAGGTTCCTGAATTTGCCGGTATGTTGGTGAACGTTTCTGTTCCCTGTGTAAAGGCGCAAAAACTGAAGAGGCCAAAGAGGGCTGTTAAGAAATAAGATTTGAACATATTTTTATACGGAAATAGCAGGTAAAAGTATCAAATTTTAAGAACCCGTTGCTGCTGAATTTATCAACAAAAAAGCCCGCCAATTATGAATCCGGCGGGCTTTTAATTATATAAAAGGAATCTTATTTTGCCTGTGCATTTACACGCCTGGCAAGTTTGCTCTTCAAATTGGCTGCTTTATTCTTATGGATGGTGCCACGCTTAGCCAGCTTATCGATCATAGAAGCAACTTTTGGAAGTTCTGTGGTCGCAGTCTTCTTATCGGCCGCTTTCAGGTCGCGGATGGCATTACGGGTTGTTTTACCATAATAACGGTTACGTTCGTTACGCTTTCTGCTCTGACGGACATCTTTCTTGGTTGCTGAATGGTTTGCCATTAAAATTTATTTTTTGGGCTGCAAAGATAGGGGAATCAATGTAAAATTCAGGAGGGAATTGCCAATAATTTTTAAATCAGCTGCCTATTTGCTTAATTTGACCTAAAATCGGCTTATGAACAGGTATCTTTTACTGGTTTTACATACCGGGTCGCTGGTATTACTGGGATTTGGATGGGCACTCGATATCCTCCAGATAGACATTTCCTTCCACTTTTTTGCCGATGTGAACCTGTTCAATGAAAAAAGAAGTGTGGTAAGCATGCTGCAAAAACTCTGGACCGACAAAAGTTACTGGCCCTTCACCCTCATTTTTACCTTCGGTATCATCATTCCGCTGCTAAAATCCGCCTTACTTTACTACATTATCTTAGTTAAAGATCATAGCCTTAAATGGCGCCGCCTCGTTAATGCCATCAGCAAATGGGCCATGGCCGACGTGTTTGCCATCAGTATCTTTGTAGCTTTCCTGGGCGCCAATGCCATGCAAAATACCCGGGCAATTCTGGAACCCGGATTCTATTATTTTTCGGGCTATGTTCTGCTGAGCGGCATCGTTGCCATGCTTTGCGGAAAATTGCCCGATAATTCCCAAACACAAACGGTATAATTAACCGATATTTGCCACCTGTTTTTGAGCAGGTAACTACATCAAATTTTTGGATCACCATGAAGGATTTCCAGTACATCACCAATTCCCATCCGGGTTATATTGAAGGCTTGTATAATGATTTTGTAAAAGACCCCGCCAGCGTGGATGCGGATATGCGTAAGTTCTTTGAGGGGTTCGACTTTGCCGTGAGCAATGGCACTGCCGTTAATGGCAGCACTGCTTCAAATGGCACTGCCCCTTCCGGGGTTGACTGGATGAGTGAGATCAAGGCATACCGGTTGATTCTGCGGTACCGGAATAAAGGGCACCTGCTTGCCGATACGAACCCTATTCGTAAACGAAAGGACCGTGGCGCTAATCTTGAACCGTCTTCTTTTGGATTTACGGAAAGCGATCTTAATAAAACCTTTCATGCGGGGCAATTAATAGGGCTGGGTACAACCAGTTTACGGAATATCATTGCACACCTGCAAAAATGCTATGTTGGGCATATAGGTGTTGAATACAAATACGTAGGTGATAAGGCAAAAACAAACTGGTTAACCAAAGCCATTGAAAAAACAATGCTGGAGCCCGTTCCGCTTACACAAAAGAAACGCATCCTTCAGAAATTAAATGAAGGAGTGATGTTTGAGAAATTCCTGCACACCAAATACATTGGGCAAAAAAGATTCTCGTTGGAAGGTGGAGAAACGGCCATTGCCGCACTGGATGCCATCATAAACACTTCGGCTAATAATAATGTGGAAGAAGTGGTGATCGGCATGGCGCACCGGGGAAGACTGAACGTGCTGGCAAACATCATGGGTAAAACCTATGAACAGATATTCAGCGAATTTGAAGGATCAAGCCTGCCCGACACCACCATGGGCAGCGGCGATGTGAAATATCATCTTGGCTTTGGCAGTGACGTGGAAACAGCCGACGGAAAGAAGATACATTTAAAGCTCAGCCCCAATCCATCCCACCTGGAAGCGGTAGACCCGGTGGTGATCGGTTTTGCAAGAAGCAAGGCAGATATTTTATACAACAGCGATTACGATAAGATACTTCCCATCCTTATCCATGGCGATGCCTCTGTTGCAGGCCAGGGGGTGGTATACGAGGTTTTACAAATGAGCGGGCTGAAAGGCTATTATACCGGAGGCACCATTCATTTTGTGATCAATAATCAAATTGGATTCACTACCGATTTTGATGATGCAAGAACAGCCGATTACTGCACCAGCATTGCTGCCATGGTACAGGCGCCGGTATTGCATATAAACGGAGATGATGCGGAGGCCGTAGTAAAAGCAAGCCAGATAGCCACCTTGTATCGCCAGGAATTTAACAGCGATATTTTTATTGATATGGTTTGCTACCGCAGGCATGGACACAATGAAGGCGATGAACCTAAGTTTACGCAGCCGCAATTGTATTCATTGATCGAAAAGCATCTTAATCCAAGAGAAGTTTACACCCAGTTCTTAATTCAGAACGGCGAACCGGAAGCACAGGCCCTTGCAAAGGAAATGGAGCAAAAATTCCTTGCCGACCTGCAGGAACGCCTGGATGAAGTGAAACAAAATCCATTGCCTTATACCTATCAATCACCCGAACTTGTTTGGAAAAGTTTGCGCAAGGCAACAGTTGATGATTTTGATGCATCACCGGTAACAGCCATAAACAAGGAACAGTTTCAACAACTTTTTGAAGGATTGATGAAATGGCCTGCCGACTTTAAACCACTTCGCAAAGTGGAAAAACTCATTCAGGATAAACAGAAATTATTCAACGATGAAAAGAAAGTGGATTGGGCAACCGCAGAGTTGATGGCGTATGGCAGCCTGCTTATTGAAGGCAAAGACGTTCGTATGAGCGGTCAGGATGTTAAGCGTGGCACATTTAGTC
>DAOQRQ010000291.1:3628-4317 GCA_035355815.1 Ferruginibacter sp.
GAGAATAGCAACAAAGGATATAACCGGCTGAATCATTTCACCGAAATGCAGGCGCCTTTCCGTATTTATAATTCTTTGCTGAGCGAATATGCCGTGCTGGGTTTTGAATACGGGTACGCCATGGCAAACCCCAATGCATTGGTGATATGGGAAGCACAGTTTGGTGATTTTTGTAACGGTGCCCAAACCATCATTGACCAATTCATTGCTGCCGCCGAAACCAAGTGGCAGCGTATGAATGGCGTGGTGATGTTATTGCCGCATGGTTATGAAGGGCAGGGTCCTGAGCACAGCAGTGCAAGAATGGAACGCTTTTTACAAATGTGTGCCGAGCTGAATTTTGTGGTAACGAATGTAACTACGGCTTCTAATTTTTTCCACCTGCTGCGCAGGCAACTGGCATGGCCTTTCCGCAAGCCGCTGATCAACTTTTCACCAAAAGCAAATCTTCGTCATGTTGGCAGTTACAGTGTGATGGATGAATTTACCAGCGGCGGTTTTAAAGAAGTGATCGACGACAGCAATGTAAACGATACCGCCTCCGTAAAGAAAGTATTACTCTGCAGCGGAAAGATCTATTTCGACCTGGCCGAACGCAAACAGAAAGACAACCGGAACGACGTAGCCATTGTACGCTTGGAACAGATACACCCGCTTCCTCAAAAGCAGTTGGATGCCCTGTACAAAAA
>DAOQRQ010000292.1:0-4315 GCA_035355815.1 Ferruginibacter sp.
CCGGCACCCAAGCGTGGCGAAGTGGTAAGGCAGGTGGGCGAAGAACTGAGGAAGAATAAACAGGCCCTTGGCCAGTTGGTGAGTTATGAAATGGGCAAAAGCCTGCAGGAAGGATTGGGCGAAGTACAGGAAATGATCGATATCTGCGATTTTGCAGTGGGTTTATCAAGACAACTTCATGGCTTAACGATGCACAGCGAAAGGCCCGGACACAGAATGTATGAACAATATCATCCATTGGGGATCGTTGGGGTTATTTCAGCGTTTAATTTCCCGGTGGCGGTATGGAGCTGGAACGCAGCTCTTGCCTGGGTTTGTGGTGATGTATGTGTATGGAAACCGAGTGAGAAGACACCGCTTTGCGCCATTGCCTGCCAGAACATCATTGAGCCGGTGTTCAGAAAGAATAATGTACCCGAAGGCGTTTCCAGTATTATTTGCGGCGGAAGAAATGTGGGTGAATGGATGAGCAACGATACAAGGATACCCCTTGTATCTGCAACCGGCAGTACCCGGATGGGTAAAGCGGTTGGCGCTGCGGTTGGTCAACGGTTGGGAAGAAGTTTATTGGAGTTAGGTGGCAACAATGCCATCATCATTTCTGAAAATGCAGATCTTGACATGGCATTGATAGGCGCTGCTTTTGGCGCTGTAGGCACTGCAGGGCAACGCTGTACATCCACCCGGAGACTGATCATTCATGAAAGGATATACAATAAGTTCCGGGATAAATTAGTGAACGCCTACAAACAGCTGAAGATCGGTAACCCCCTGGATGAAAAAAATCATGTGGGGCCGCTGATAGATAAAGATGCAGTGAAGATGTACCTGGATGCCATTGAAAAATGTAAAGAAGAAGGAGGGAAATTTGTGGCCGAAGGCGGCGTGTTAAAAGGCAAGGGATATGAAAGCGGCTGTTACGTTAAGCCCTGCATTGCAGAAGCCAAGAACAGTTACGCCATCGTACAGCACGAGACCTTTGCCCCTATCCTGTACCTGATGAAGTATAAAACCATGGATGAGGCCATTGCCATGCAGAATGGAGTTCCGCAGGGTTTATCATCCGCCATTATGACCAATAGTTTACGGGAGGCAGAAAAATTCCTTTCACATGCCGGAAGCGATTGCGGTATTGCCAATGTAAATATCGGTACATCCGGAGCCGAGATAGGCGGTGCCTTTGGCGGAGAAAAAGAAACCGGCGGGGGCCGTGAAAGCGGTAGTGATGCCTGGAAAGTTTATATGCGCAGGCAGACAAATACCATCAATTTCACAGATAAACTTCCCCTGGCGCAGGGCATTAAATTCAACTTATAAAGTTTTGTAAATAAATACAGGCGGTGTGGCTGATGGCTCTGCAACATCTATTTTCGGTAAAATTAAATACGCATACATGAACAAATTTTTAAGTACCCTCCTTATCCTGTTAACATTGACTGTGGTTTCCTTTGCCCAAACCGCTAAGGAAGACGTACCAAAGAGCTGGCACATGATGGACAAGTCGGCCACAGGCTACTATGGCGTAAGCGCCGACAAGGCCTATGAATTTCTGAAAAGCAAAAACCTGAAAAGCAATACGGTGATCGTAGCCGTGATCGACAGCGGTATTGATACGCTGCACGAAGACCTGAAACCCATACTCTGGACCAATCCGAAAGAGATTCCCGGCAACGGCATTGATGATGATGGCAATGGTTATATTGATGACATACATGGCTGGAATTTCCTGGGAGGAAAAGACGGACGCAGTGTAAAGGTAGACAGCGATGAAGGCGCCCGTGTTTATTACGGACTGAAAGCGAAGTGGGACAACCGGGAAGTTGACAGGTCTAAACTAAGTAAACAGGAAGCCTATGAATATGAGATGTTCCTGAAAGCGAAGGCCCGTATGACTACCGATGACAGCAAGGAAAATGAAGCATTGAGTGTAGACCTGGAAAGCCTGAAAGATCTTTACAACACCCTGGTAAAAAGCGACAGTGTTTTAAGAATTGCCATGGGCAGGGATACTTTTACCGGCAACGACCTGGATAAATATGTGACCAAATCCTTTGCAGAAAGAAAAGCAAAGAATGATTTCCTGGGACTGATGAAGGCCAACAACCTGATGGACCAAAGCAGCAAGGAACTGATCTCCGGCTTAAATGAATACGTGGAGTATGTGGAAGGAGAACAACGCAAAGCAGAAGCAAAAACAAAAGCGCCGGCTGAATACCGGAAGGATATTGTGGGTGATGATGAAAGCAATTTCAATGCACGGGGTTATGGCAACAACGATGTAATGTCGGTTACCCCCATGCACGGCACGCATTGTTCCGGTATCATTGGGGCGGTACGCAATAATGGCAAAGGAATGGATGGCATTGCAGACAACGTACGCATCATGATGCTTCGTGCCGTACCCGATGGCGATGAGCATGATAAGGATATTGCACTGGCCATACGGTATGCCGTTGACAATGGCGCAAAGATCATCAACATGAGTTTTGGAAAAAGTTTCTCTCCACAGAAGCAGTGGGTGGATGAAGCCTTTGCGTATGCGGAAAGCAAGAATGTATTGCTGGTACATGCAGCAGGTAACGATTCGAAGAATGTAGATTCAACCGATAATTTTCCCAACCCCGATTACTTAAACGGCGGAAGGGCCGGCAATGTACTTACCGTGGGCGCCAGCGGCGATCCAAAAACCGGCGGCTTAACTGCTTACTTCAGCAACTATGGTAAAAAAGGGGTGGACGTATTTGCTCCAGGAGTAAAAATGTATTCAACGCTGCCGGGAGGAACCAATTACGGAAACCTGCAGGGAACAAGTTTTGCCGGTCCGCTGGTGGCAGGCATTGCCGCTTTAACGTTGGAATATTTTCCGCACTTATCGGCAAAACAATTGAAATACGTAATTGAAAAATCGGCACAAAGGCCGGAATACAAAGCCACGAAGCCCGGCACCGACGAAACGGTTGAATTCAGTGAACTCTGTCATACTGGTGGTATTGCCAATGCATACGAAGCGGTTAAACTTGCTTCTACATTAAAAGCGGAAACAAAGAATGAAAAAGAAGTGTTGCCGAAACCAAAGATGAAAAAGAGTAAAAAAGGATGATCAGTATCTCCAACACCAAACGCCTGAACTTATAAACGAACTGTATTATGTCAAAACCTTCTCCTTCCTCCTATCCTGTTTATTTTAAACGTTATGTTGACCAGGTTGCTGAAGACGACCTGGCAACTGCTTTTGCAAACCAGCTGCCGGTGATAAAACAATTCCTTTCTTCCATTACAGAAGAAAAGTCTGCCTATGCATACGACGCCGGCAAATGGACATTAAAGGAAGTATTACAGCACATCATTGATGCCGAAAGAATATTCAATTACCGGGCGCTTTGCTTTGCCAGGGGGGAGACCGCTTCTTTACCCGGCTTTGATGAAAATGACTATGCGGCGCATTGTGATGCCAACCGGAGAACATGGCAGGACCTTGTTGATGAATTCCTGGCTGTTCGTAAAGCAACCGAGCTGATGTATAAAAGTTTTACAGAAGAGATGCTGGAGGTTTCGGGCGTAGCCAATAACAATCCTGCCACGGCAAAGAGTTTTGGTTTTGTTACCCTTGGTCATTTCAATCATCATAAAAAAGTAATGGAAGAAAGATACCTGTGATGCAGGTTTAAGAAATAAAAAAAGCCCCGGGTAAAGAATATACCCGGGGCTTACTATTTGATTACCCTGAACTTATTGTTTTACGATGCGCTGTGTGATCGCTCCGTCTGCTGTTCTCAGTTCCATAACATACATACCCGGGGCAACAGTTTCCAGGTCTTTTACCACCACGATATTATCGCCCGGCATCAGCGTTACATTGCGTTTCAATACTTCCTGTCCGTTCATATTTATAAAGCGGATCGTACTGTTCTCCTGCTTGGCGCTGTTCACCTGCAGCTTGATATTGCTGGTAAACGGATTGGGGTATACCGTGAAGTTGCTCATGGTCAATGAGCCATCCAGCCTGAGTGCAACTACCTGGCTGAAAGACAGTTTACCATCTATATCAACAATGCGCAGGCGGTAGTACAGGATCTTTGCATTAATGTTGGCCAAAGGATCTGTAAAGGTATAATTCCTGCTTGTTGTTGTTGTTCCGTTACCGTTCACAGTACCTACTTTTGAAAAGTTAAGGCCATCGAAACTGCGCTCTATCTCAAAATGATCGTTGTCTGTTTCTGTAGCAGTTGCCCATCTCAATACGGCATTATTGCTTTCTTTCTTAACTGTGAACGAGGTCATCTTCACAGGCATAACGCCACCGGCAGCAATGGTA
>DAOQRQ010000293.1:0-4313 GCA_035355815.1 Ferruginibacter sp.
CCTTTGCCTTACTGTCGCCCAGTTTTCCATTGATGAAGTAATTTCCCAAACCAAAACCGCCTGCCCATACCGGGAAGGGTGCTTCTGCATGGCAAAGTACGCCATCGATGCAATAATCATTATCGGCAAGAGCCGTACAATCCTGCGCATAAGAACGGGGCGTGATTACAAGGCCGGCCATTATTAGCATCAAAGAGAAAATGATACGTTTCATTATTTAAATTTTCATGATCCAAAATTAAATGTATCATACAACCCTCCTATACCCTTTGATGGGTATTTTCACCCGATAACGCCTGGCCTGTTGCCTATAACCCCCAACCGATCTCTCCCCTCTTTTTCGTAGATTTGCCCCCTTCAGGAAAAAGAACCGAAAAATGGAATTGACTAAGAATTTTGAACCGATGGCCGTTGAGGACAAATGGTACAAGCACTGGCTGAGCAAAGGATATTTCAATAGTAAGCCCGACGGGCGCCCTGCCTTTACCGTAGTGATACCCCCACCGAACGTTACGGGTGTGCTGCACATGGGTCATACACTGAATGAAACTGTTCAGGATATACTGGTTCGCAAGGCAAGAATGAGTGGGTTCAATGCCTGCTGGGTTCCGGGCAGCGACCATGCCAGTATTGCCACCGAAGCAAAAGTGGTGGGTATGCTGAAAGAAAAAGGAATTGACAAGAACAGTTTGTCGAGAGATGAATTTCTTAAATACGCATTTGAGTGGAAGGATAAATACGGGGGTATTATCTATAACCAGATAGAAAGACTGGGCTGCAGTGTAGACTGGAACCGGACCAGCTTCACCATGGATGATCATTATTACAAAGCGGTAATAAAGGTTTTTATTGATCTCTACAACAAGGGCCTGATATACCGTGGCGCCCGGATGATAAACTGGGATCCCGCTGCGAAAACCGCCCTCAGTGATGAAGAAGTTGAATACAAAGAACTGAACGGCAAACTGTATCACCTCCGTTATAAATTGGATACGGCAAAAGAAGAATACATCAGCATTGCAACCCAGCGGCCCGAAACGATCATGGGCGATACCGCCATTTGTGTAAATCCAACTGATGAACGCTATGCGCATTTAAAAGGCGCTTATGCTTTTGTACCGTTGATCAACCGCCGCATCCCCATCATCTTTGATGAGTATGTTGATCCCGCTTTCGGCACTGGCGCATTAAAGGTTACGCCTGCGCATGATATCAACGATTACAATTTGGGATTGAAGCACAACCTGGAAGTGGTGGATACCATCAATGAAGACGGTACACTCAGTGCCGCCGCACAGATATATGTTGGCGAAGACCGCTTTGCAGCAAGAAAAAAGATCATCATAGAGTTACAGGAGAAAGGATCATTGACCAAAGAAGAAGAATACACAACAAGACTGGGTTACAGTCAGCGAACCGGCGTGGTGGTGGAACCAAGGATAAGCACCCAATGGTTTGTAAAGATGAAGGAACTGGCCGAACCTGCATTGAAAGCCGTGGTGAACGGAGATATTAAAATTCACCCGGGTGATAAATTTTTAGCCACCTATAAATACTGGCTGGAAAATGTGAAGGACTGGTGCATCAGCCGGCAACTTTGGTGGGGACAGCAGATACCGGCATGGTACGATGCAGATGGAAAGATGGTGGTGGCGGAAACAGAAGTTGAAGCGAAAGAAATATTCAATACTCAATATTCAATATCCAACCCCCAACTGACCCAGGATGCCGATGTATTGGATACCTGGTTCTCATCCTGGCTATGGCCCATGGAAGTGTTCAAAGGCATTACCAACCCGGGCAATGAAGAAGTGAAATATTACTACCCTTCTTCGGTACTGGTAACCGGGCAGGACATCATTTTCTTCTGGGTGGCAAGGATGGTGATGGCGGGAATGGAATACCATAAAGAAGAGCAGGTACAGGAAGCTATTCCTTTCCGCGATGTTTATTTTACCGGAATGGTAAGGGATAAACTGGGAAGGAAAATGAGTAAGAGTTTGGGGAACAGCCCAGACCTGTTAGACCTCATCGACCGCTATGGCGCCGATGCCGTTCGGTTTGGCATCATGGTTTCATCGCCTGCCGGTAACGACCTCATGTTTGATGAAGCGGCACTGGAGCAGGGAAGAAATTTTAATAATAAGATATGGAATGCGTTGAAGCTGGTGAAGATGTGGCAGGCAAGGCAGGCAACCGGCAACGGAGCAACGGATAGTTTTGCATTAGACTGGTTTGAAAACCGCCTGAATGAAGTGAAGGCAGAAGTAGACTCCCTGATGAAGCAGTTTCGCTTGAGCGAGGCGTTGAAAGTTATTTATTCTTTGATATGGGATGATTTCTGCAGCTGGTATTTGGAATGGGTAAAACCGGGTTTTGAACAACCCATAGAAGCGGCGATTTATAATAAGACCATTACCTTCTTTACCGAATTGATGCAATTGTTGCATCCGTACATGCCGTTTGTTACCGAAGAGATCTACCATTTACTGGAGGAACGAAAAGATGATCTTTGTGTTAAGCAATTTGCCGTAACAAAGCCGGCAGACAAGAAATTGTTATTGCAGGGCAACCTGCTTAAGCAGGTGATCACCAACATACGTGACGCACGGAACAAGAACCAGCTTAAACCAAAAGAAACCATCAGGCTTTCTATTGAAACATCTTTGCAGGAAAATTATCGCTCTATAAAAGATATAGTAAGCAGGCAGGTGAATGCCGAAGGGATCGCTTTCGTAAATGAAGCCGTTGCCAATACGATCGTAGTGGCCATTGAAAAAGATAAGTTTTATATAGCTACAGAAAAGGAACTGGATACTTCTGCATTAAAGGGCGACCTGCTGAAAGACCTGGAACACCAGAAGAATTTCCTAGCATCGGTGGAGAAAAAGTTAAGCAATGAAAAATTTGTTCAGAATGCAAAACCCGAAGTGCTGGCGATGGAACAGAAGAAGAAAGCCGATGCCCAGGCAAGGATAAAGACGATTGAAGAGAGCCTGTCAACGATTAGTTAAATGTGCACAGGCACACTAATTCTGCTGTAAATTCGTTGTAATCTTATATAAACAGACAAGATGAAACCAGTTGTACGATCTTTACTTGCCGTTGTTCTCACAGCGATCACTGCAACTGTGATGGCCCAAAAACCAAAGCCTGCTCCTGTCGTTAAGCAAACCCAGAAATTCAAGCCCCCAAAATTAACCAGCGTATGGGGTATTCATTCCGATTCGGCCAGCGTGGTGGTGGAAGAAGTACTTCAACTGATAAACCTTCCCTTAAAGATCACGGATGATAAAAAAACTCCTTACAGCATTTCCTCTTACCAGGTGTTGTACAAAAGAAAAGGAGTAACCGAGGATGAAGAAACCGGCAAGATAAGTCCTGCCAGCAACAGTGTTGTCCAGTTGTTCCGGGAAACTCCCATCACCGGTATCTGGAAAAAAACACTGACCGAGCAGATCAACTCCGGTGATGAACTGTACCTCTTTGATATCATTGTAAAAGACGCACAGGGCAGGTATATGTTTGCACCCGAACTGAGAATAAAAGTTAAGTAGCCCTCTCTTTATCAGCCCCACACCAGCTGGTGTGTTTGTTTGATCACTCCCATCACAAAGATGCTCTGCACGTGACCCATGTTTTCGATGTTGCTTAGTTTGTTCACATGAAAATCGTGGTAGGTATTCATATCGGCACACATCACTTTCAGCATAAAATCAAACTCGCCGCTGATGGTATAACATTCCACCACTTCCGGCATCTGCAGAATAGCTTTCACAAATTTTGTTCCTGCTGTTTTATTATGCTCTTTTAAGGATACATAACAAATAGCGATCAAACTCTTGTTTACCTTGGTGTGATCTACCAGGGTTGCATATTGCTTGATAACGCCGTTCAATTCCAGCCGCTTGATGCGTTCATGTACCGGCGTGGTACTCAGGTGTATCTTAGCTGCAATTTCCTTTACCGTCATCCGGGCATTTTGCTGCAGCAACTGCAGGATGTCAATGTCTTTGGCATCCAGTGCAATGGAGCCGGTAGCTGTTTTTTCTGTTTGGATCGCTTTTGCCATGGTAAAAAAGGATTTTATCCTGCTATTAACAGATTAACGTGATATTTCCCCAAATTTATATAAAACAGCAGAATATTATCCTATAAGTTTATTTTTGTATCCTAAAAAAACAATACATGTCTACATTATCAAAAACCTCCATCGATTTCAGCCTTAAAAACAAGGTTGCCGATATGAGCCTCGCAGAATGGGGCCGTAAAGAAATTAGATTAGCCGAAGCAGAAATGCCAGGTTTAATGAG
>DAOQRQ010000294.1:0-4306 GCA_035355815.1 Ferruginibacter sp.
ACGCAACTTGCCCGATGAGAAACAGACATTGCGGAAACTTATTCCTACATAGGTGTCGATCTCGGAAGATTCTTCGATCGTAAGCACCGGCTGACCCCTGTATGTAATGGTATGTTTTCTGCCTGAAGTAACATCCTCGTAGTTTGCCGAAGAATAAAAATTATGTGCTGCCAGCGCCTGTACGCTGTAATAAAGGCTTCCCCTCGCCGGGTCTATCTCGAACGGGATACTCATTTCAGATTCCTGTCCCCTATCCTGCGCCCATGGTTTATAGCCTTCTTCCACATCCGAATATTTTTCAAAATCCGACATTTCATCAAACCTGTTCGATGCATCGCCTACCAGCAATATGATCGTCCGCTTATCTGTCTCTTTCCACCAGATCTGTTCGCAGGGATGTATCTCCGGCTTCATGCCATGAGATTCTTCTGCTACAAAGGGACCATACACTCCTATCCGTTTATTCGTCAGGTAGGTCTTTGAGTCATTATTATTAAACCAGGGGTTATTGAACATGGCGGGAGCAGGGGTGATCTCGGCCTCAACCGTGTATTGTCCGTTTGGAGCAAGTTTCCACTCGTCTTTATCTTCAAGAGGCCCAAATGCATACCAGTTGTCTTTTTTATAGTACAAAGCATCTGCAATAAAATCTTCAAAACCGTTAGCAGGTAATAAATGAATATTCCAGTCGCTCTCATCCCCGTAATTTGCTACCCCAAAATCCACGATGGTACCGCTGAACATCTGCTTTCTGGTACGGATCGGGTACCAGTTATTCTGCAAAAAAACCCCATAAGCATCATGTATCGAGCCGGCAAACTTATTATCGCCAATCAGGTTATAGGTGGAAGGTGTAGAAGGATTGTAACCCGACACGCCCAGGTATTTTGTATTGACCGTATCAAACAATGCTATATCGGCTGAGGTGCAGGCAGGGCAATTGGAAAAACTTACCGACTGAGCCTGTAATAGTAAACTCATGCACAGGCTTAATGTTACGTAAATCATTTTTTTCATAAAAAAGGTTTTGATAAATTAATTAAGCGGAAGACGGGACCTGCAATACCATGTTGAACCCCCGCATTCTTCTTTACAAAAATGCACGGAAGCCAAAGGGAAAACAATGTGTCAATAAACAGATATTATTCCTTCTGAAACGGATAACAACACCGTTAAATGACGGAATTGGCCTGTACATACAACTGATTTTTCATCAGGCCAGGTCCCTTAAGTTGCAGAAATACATTGGAATGTGTGGTTGCAGTACAGCTACCGGTAATGGTAAGCGGTGGAGACAGCAGTATCAATCGATATTTATTTCTACATTTAAATAATCAACCACCCCCTAACCAAAAAAGATTAATTATGAAAAAGATCTTGATCGCAACAAATGTGTTGTTATTGACTGCCGTTTTTTTCATGGCTTGCAATAACAATGAGTCAGCAGAAAAAAAAGAATCCGCTGCTGGTGCAACCGGAGAGACGGGAACCCATACCGTAGCCAATACAGGACCGGATGTAAATGAAGAATTGTATGGCTTACTTGATGACAGCCTGGCTGTGCTGATGTCGGAAGCATACCGGGATGACAACCGCAAGTCCAGGATCACCGGAAGTAATGGCGAACTTGATGCAAGATCAATATGGTTCGACCTGGAAACGATCAAACTGTTCATCGCAAAGATCGAAGCTTCTGTTGGCGGGGCTAAAAAATGTGATTCAATGAAACTCGGCATCCGAATGTATTATGCTAAATACCCGGAGGGAGAAGAGTTTAACAGATACGCCGAATCACTTTCCCAACTTGGCCGGAACATTGAGGGCAAACATACGATCTTCATGACACCCACTTATTATGATAACGATGAGAATATTGATTTTAATTTTGAAGAAGTGGGCGATAACCCATGCAAGCCGATTCCCTATTCAAAGCTTCTTAAAATGACCAACAGAAGCCGAAAGGGTGGTTTATTTGTGGGCCGGAAAAGGCCAGCAACAATAGACCCGTCGAGCGGAGAAATACCCAATACCGTAAATCATGGAGGACTGATGCCGCCTCCGGCATCAGGTGGTACATTCCCAACAGGCGGACAATAGAGACCTTATGGATATATATTTAAAACTCAGGATAGGGCTTAATTTTTTTGAAGCCCTTGCCTGCATTACCGGTTTCATTTACTGGAAGAAGATCAGGAATACCTATTGGAAATGGTTCCCGGTTTACCTGGCCATCATATTCGTTACAGAGATCACCGGCGAAATTGCCGGGTACAGGTTGCAGTGGTTTCAATTCAACCGTAACCTGTACACTTTTTTCTGTATCCCGTTCCAGTTCCTGTTCTTTTGCTGGCTGTTCTGGAAATATTTCGAAAAGAGCAGCTACCGGAACTGGGCGCTGGCGGGCGTGTTGATATATCTGCTGTCTCTTCTCACCAATATCTTTTTCCTGGCCAGCATACGCTTCAGTTTCTTTTCGTTCTCGTACATGATGGGTAACCTGATATTGCTGGTACTTACCATTCTATTTTTCAGCCTGTTCATAAAGGGAAATGAGATATTGGGATACCGGTCAAGCCGCATGTTCTGGGTATGCCTCGGATTGCTTATTTTTTACCTGATGAGTTTGCCATTGTACGGACTGTGGAACACCCTGGCAGCAAAACACCCGGGGCTTTTCGATAATTACTGGATCATTACCATGATCCTGAATTACCTGATGTATTTATTGTTTACCTTATCCTTTATATGGGGAAAGCCGAAATAACCATATTCATCATACTCATCAATGCGATCCTGCTGATATTCATTATCGGCATCATCATTTTTATATTTCAGTACCGGAAAAGAAAAATACTGCACCAGAAAGAAAAAGGGATCATGGAAGAGAAACACCGGATTGAATTGCTAAACACACAGCTGGAAATACAGCAACAGACCATGCAGTTCATCGGCAGGGAGATACACGACAGTGTTACACAAAAACTCACCCTCGCTTCCATCTATACACAACACCTGGAGTTTGAGAATCAATACCCGGGCCTGCTGGAAAAACTGAAAGGCATCAGCCGCATCATCAACGATTCGCTGGATGAGTTGCGTGAACTGTCGAAAAATCTTACCGACACAGAACTTCAGCACGGCAAGCTGACCGATCTTTTAAAAATGGAATGCGACCGGGTGAATGAAACAGGCATTTGCCGGGCATCGTTTGAACCGGGGGAAACAGCCGGGATAAACAATGCAGTAAAAATTTCTCTTTTACGGATCGTTCAGGAGTTTATCCAGAACAGTCTCAAACATGCTGCCTGCCAGAATATCTGCATCGAATTGAAACACGAAAGAGACGGGCTCCGTTTAGTTGCTTCTGATGACGGGCTGGGCTTTGACCCGGAAGCGATACAAAGCCGGGGAATAGGTCTGAATAATATGCGCCGGCGTATACAATTCATGGGCGGAATATTAAATTTACAAAGTGAAAAAGGCAGCGGCACCCGGCTCAACCTGTTCATTCCGGAAGAAAAATTAAACCCTGTACAAAATTGAATATGGCAACCAGCATTGTAATTGTTGACGATCATGTGCTTATTGCAAAAGCGATCACTTCGATCATTGAACAGTTCCGGAACTATGAAGTATTGTACGAATCGGAGAACGGAAAAGAACTTATAGAAAAATTCAAACAGAAAAAAAATATTCCCGACATTGTTCTGCTGGATATCTCTATGCCGGTGATGGATGGTTTTGAGACCGCTGCATGGTTAAAACAAAACCACCCGGAAGTAAAAGTAATGGTACTTACCATGCAGGGCAATGATGAGTCACTGATAGGAATGATCAAGGCAGGGGCTATTGGATATCTTAATAAAAATGTTCACCCCACTGAGTTGGCAAGAGCGCTTGATGCAGTCGTTGAAAAAGGATTTTATTACCCCGACTGGGCTACCAGCCGTGTTTTACATAACCTGGCAAACCCGGCTGAAACAGGTGTTCCTGCTGTTAAAATGAGCGACCGTGAAATAGAATTCCTCAAATACACCTGCACGGAACTTACTTATAAAGAGATCGGTGAAAAAATGTTCTGCAGTGCAAGAACGGTGGAAAGCTACCGGGATTCGTTGTTTGAAAAACTGGGAGTAAAGACAAGAGTAGCACTGGCGTTATACACCGTAAAGATCGGACTGTATAAATTATAGACTGATCTCTCCTTTCATATAAAATACTCCCTTCCCTTTCATCATCACCCGTTCTCCCCTTTGCTCACACCAAAGTTCTCCGCCCCGTTTAGACAGTTGCAATGCATGAAGGT
>DAOQRQ010000295.1:0-4294 GCA_035355815.1 Ferruginibacter sp.
CACCAAAACTGATAATAATGGAAAATATGAACAGCCTGGAAATGTTAACCTCGAAGGAAAAGAAAAGATAAAAGAGAACCAGTATTATCCAGAACATATACACCTGGATGGTTCTTTTGGTAAAATATTCAAAACTCAGAATGATCTTTCCGGCATAGGTTCTTAAGAGAAAGGAAGGCACGATCCAGAAAATATTTGAAACAATCCAGAAATTAAAATAGGCATTGGCAATATTTGTCAGCAGGTGGGTCTTGAATATGATCTGGCAAATGAAGAAAATACTGTTCAATACCAGCAGGTCAAGTAAGATCAATGTTATCTGCAAGTATCTTTCAAACTGCCGGTTCATTCCAGGTTATTTTTATTCTGAGTTTGTTGTGGTTTACTGAAAATACATTCACATTGCTTTTTGCGCAGGGGTCAGGAGGCATTAACCAGGGTGTTAGGCTGGTATATTGAGTTTAACGCATCAATGATCCTTTCAGAGGTCTTTCCATCCCAGAATGGAGGTATCATGCCTTTCTTCCATTTACCTTCCATGATCTTTTGTATGCTGGGCTTCAGTTTGCAAATATCATCTCCAATCAATTCATTCGTTCCGATCGTAACCGTTTCGGGTCTTTCCGTAGAATTGCGCAAAGTTAAACAAGGTATATGTAATACCGTTGCCTCTTCTGTTATCCCTCCCGAATCTGTAATAATTCCTTTGGCATTTTTCACCAGGTATATAAACTCCAGGTAACCCTGCGGATCGATCATGATCATCTTATCGTCACGGATGTTGAACTTATCAATGATCTGGCGGGTGCGTGGGTGAACCGGGAAGATCACCGGGAGGTCCATGGAGGCTTCTTCTATAGAACGCAGGATAGATGCCAGTTTTTTAGGGTCATCTACATTGGAAGGGCGATGAAGTGTTACCAGGAAATATTCTCCGTTTTGAAGTTTGTGTGCATCCCAAAAAGCAGGTTTACGCAACCGGTCCATATTTTGAACCAGGGTATCGATCATGGTATTGCCAACAAAATATATCCGGGTATCTGCAACCCCTGTTTTTTTCAATTGGGTATTGGCGTGTTCGCTGGTTGTAAAAAAATAATCACACAGAGAATCGGTAACAATGCGGTTGATCTCTTCAGGCATGGTCATATCGCCCGATCTTATTCCTGCCTCTACATGCGCCACATCAACACAAAGTTTTTTTGCGGTAATGGTGCAGGCCATGGTAGAAGTAACGTCCCCAACTACCAATACCAGGTCGGGACGGTTGGCGATGAGCTCCTGTTCAAATTTTATCATGATGGCTGCCGTTTGTTCGGCCTGGGTTCCTCCGCCACATTCCAGGTTTGAATCAGGTTCAGGTATACCCAATTGCTCAAAGAAATCGCCGCTCATTTTTTTATCGTAGTGCTGCCCGGTATGTACCAGGCGGTATTGTATATCTTTCCCCTCAACCTGTGCAGCTTTAATGGCCCTGATCATTGGGGCGATCTTCATAAAATTGGGCCTGGCGCCTGCTATTAATGTTATATTCATCCGGATACAAGGGGGTTTTTCAGATATAATAAATGCTTACACTATAACGCATTAAAAAAGCATTTATTTTGTTCTGAAAATTTGTTTTGTCTTTTCTTTCAATACGAGATAAATGAACTCAGAGTTGCCGAATAAATACCGTTTCCACATGCGCCTCGGCTCCTGGATGACCCTGTAAAACCATTCCAGACCGGTTTTCTGCATCCACATGGGCGCCCTTTTTACCAGTCCCGAAACCACGTCAAAACTTCCGCCAACTCCCATTATAAACGGGATTTTAATAACCTCTTTATAGGTGTTCAAAAATATCTCCTTTTTGGGAGAACTCATTGCGACAAACAGAATACTTGCTCCCGATTCCGCTATCTGCTTTGCCACTTCCCGCTCTTCTTCTTTTTTAAAATAGCCGTTCCGGTAGCCGGCAATGATCTGTTGGCCATATTTTTCTCCGTAAACTTCCACCACTTTTTTAACCACCTCTTCTTTTGCTCCCAGGAAAAAGATCCGGTATTTTTTTTCGGCAGACAGTTTAACGAGGTTTGCCATAATATCTATGCCCGCTACTCTCTCAGGCAACGGCCTGCTTAAAAACCGGGAGGCCCAAACGATCGCCTGGCCATCTGCATTAATAATATCGCAGCTTACAATAGATTCTTTCAGTTCGCTGTCTTTTTGTGCATTCACCACTTTTGCCGCATTGATCACCACGTGGTGTATGGGCCGCCGCTCAACGATCGCCGTATCAATGAGACCAATGGTCTCCTGCATGGTAAGTGAATCCACCGGTATATCGCAAATTCTAATTCGTTTCATCGTTTTCAGATTTAATGTACGTAGTAAGCGCATAAAACATCCACGACTGCGCCCAACGTATATAGGGGATACGTGATGAGAAATATTTATTTACCTGGTAATAAAAAAAACCGTCGGGTGATTGCATGTTTTTTATTGTCCATGCCAATACCTTATCAACTGTATTCTTATGCTGCCTCAGTTTTCCAAGTTTTTCCAGTGTAATGATCATTTGCGCCGGTGCATGAACATCGATCGGGTACGTGGAATTACTGTAGTATTTGGGGATGCCTTCTTCGGTGAAGAACGTATTTATATAATAGTTGAATCCTTTGTTCACATTCTCCCGGTACGAATCATCTCCCGAGAACTTCATGTATTCAAAAATGCATTCAAGGTTATAGCCTGTATGAAAATTATCGATCCACTGGTGAAAAGACAGGTTTCCATAACCCCATGACCCGTCTTCCTTTTGATATTTACAGCAATAGTTAACCGATCTTTTTGCTTCATGGGCAAGCTCCTTTTCTTTGGTTATGCTGAAAACCCTTGCCAGCAAGCGGCTTCCAAGCAAGGAAGCATTGAACACCACACTTTTATCCATCGGGGAATAAGAGAAAGCAAAATCGCCGCTCTCATCGTAAGTGCGGTTCAGGTCTTTTAAAATGAAATCACAGGTACTTCGGGCTGTTTGAAGCAGTTGTTCATCTTTTGTAATGCGGTATGCATCAAGCAGCGCATTGGCAATAAAAGTAGAAGCAACTACAGTAGGCGTATTCTTTGGTTGAAAAAAAGCCCTTGCCTGCCAGTCGAAATTATAGCCCCAGCAGGCTCCGCTGTACCCTTCATTCTTCAGGCCAAGTATTTCGCCCGAAAGAAAAATGATCTTGTTCTTATATTCTTCTTTGGGGTCACATTGATAGAGATTGCAATAACCGGCCAGGAACAAACCCAGCCCTTTGGGGTTATATTCTTTTCCGATACGGACAAGAGGCCTTAAATTGACCGGGGAACGCTTAAAGAACTGTATCCATGCGAGACGGAAAAAACGGCTTTTAGATACAAAAGGAATTGACTGGAAAAAACGGCTGTTTAATCCATCATAGGGATCGTATCCTTTAAAGCCTTCCGCCTCGCAGTATTTCTGAAGTTTGTTTAACGATTCTATGACTAAGCTGTTCACGTTGTTTCAGTTTGGTAATGGCAACCATTCTCACTTTTTCTTTAAAATGCGGGATTTTATATGATCATCCAGCCAGGGATGCATCTCATAAAATGTGATCCCTGCTTCTTTTTTATTTTCCCGGGCGGTGAATTCACTGCTTCCTGCATATTCAATAGCAGTTACCACCCTTGCCGGCATTTGTTTCTTTAAACTATTCCTTACATCATCAGCAGACCCTGCATTGCTGTATTGTGCGTATTGGTAACCTACGATCGGGCCGCTGTCTATTCCCTGGTTTATAAAATGTATGGTGGAGACAACAGGTACATCCAATAGCAATGAATACGCAATAGTGGACTTACCCCTCAATAACGGAAGGTACCCCCAGTGGTCGTTGAGCAGGCCCAGCCTGAATGAACCAAAGATATTTTCCTTGATGATGAAATTCAGTTTATGAAACCCGATATCAAAATTTCCTTTCTTCAGTTCTTTTCCTATACGTTCGTCTTTGTAGTCGTAATCAAGCGTTTTATAAGAATAGAAATTTCCCTTTAGCACAGATAAGAGTTTAACCGGCAACCTGAATTTCAGCAACCGGTTGATGAGCTTGCTGGGATGATATGGAAGAAAGAATTGTTCTACCTGGTGACCATCCTTTTTCAGTTGCTTTATAACAGGGCCAAAAAAAGGCGGAAACCCGATCAGGCAAACTTTAAGCGAAGTGTTGTTGCTGAATGTGATCTTATCCAGGTCTCTTCCGGAAGTATCCACCCGGTATTGCAGCAGGCTTTCCGGTAGATG
>DAOQRQ010000296.1:0-4289 GCA_035355815.1 Ferruginibacter sp.
CTTACAATTTGGCTTTAATTTGAATCTATTAAAAAGCATTAACGTAAATTTAACATTAGGAAAAAGAAAATTATTTTTTTAAAACGACAATTTTTTTACATACGCTACCATTTTGTGGGGCGCTGTGGGCATGCTGGCCGGTCTTTGGGTGGCGCTGCAATTGGTTTTTCCGCAGATGAACATCACCCAGTATGGTTCATTTGGCAGGCTTCGTCCTTTACACACCAATGCAGTGATCTTTGCCTTTGTGGGTAACGGCATTTTCATGGGCGTGTATTATTCACTGCAGCGTCTTTGCAAAGCAAGGATGTTCAGTGATAAACTCAGCAATATCCATTTCTGGGGATGGCAACTGATCATTGTGGCAGCAGCTATTACACTTCCGGTTGGGTTAACGCAGGGTGCAGAATATGCCGAACTCATCTGGCCGATTGACGTTGCCATTACCATCATCTGGGTGGTGTTTGGATGGAATATGTTTGGCACCATCATCAAGCGCAGGGAAAAACACCTGTACGTTGCCATCTGGTTTTACATTGCCACATTTGTAACGGTTGCGGTACTACACATCATACGCTCCGGTCAATTGCCTTATAGCTGGCTGCACAGTTACAGCTGGTATTCGGGCGTGCAGGATGCATTGGTGCAATGGTGGTATGGCCATAATGCGGTGGCGTTCTTTCTTACCACACCTTACCTGGGCCTGATGTATTACTTTATGCCCAAAGCGGCCAACCGTCCGGTTTACTCATATCGCCTTTCTATTATTCACTTCTGGGCGCTGATATTTTTATACATCTGGGCGGGTCCGCACCACTTGTTATATACTGCATTGCCAAACTGGGCACAATCACTCGGCATCGTGTTCTCCTTCATGCTCATCTTCCCAAGCTGGGGTGGTATGATCAACGGTTTGCTTACCCTGCGTGGCGCCTGGGACCGGGTGAGGGATGATGTGATCCTGAAATTCTTTGTAGTGGCTGTTACCGCTTATGGTATGGCCACGTTTGAAGGACCCATGCTTTCTTTAAAATCATTTAATGCAGTGGCACACTTTACCGACTGGATCATTGCCCACGTACACGTAGGTGCATTGGGCTGGAACGGTATGCTCACTTTTGGTGTCATCTACTGGCTGATACCAAGGATATTCAAAACCGATCTGTATTCAAAAAAATTAGCCAATAATCATTTCTGGCTGGGAACACTGGGCATCCTGTTCTATGCCATTCCTATGTACTGGGCAGGCTTTACACAAAGTTCTATGTGGAAACAGTTCACCGAAGCCGGCCAGTTGAAATATACGTTCCTGGAAACAGTTACTTACCTGAAACCTTTCTACGCCATGCGTTCTTTGGGCGGCGCTCTTTACCTGGCAGGCGTATTTATCATGTTCTATAACATTTATAAAACCGTTAAGAAAGGAAGCCTGGTTGCCAATGAAGAAGCAGAAGCTGCGCCATTGGCGAAGGAATACGTAAAACACAGTGGCGAACACTGGCACCGGGTCATTGAAAGAAAACCGGTTCAGTTCATGATACTGAGTTTAATTGTGATATTGATAGGTGGAGCCATTGAGATCATTCCTACTTTCTTAATAAAATCGAACGTGCCCAGCATCAGCAGTGTAAAACCATACACGCCGCTTGAATTGCAGGGCCGGGATATCTATGTAAGGGAAGGTTGTTATGTATGTCACTCACAAATGATACGCCCGTTCCGCAGCGAAACAGAACGTTACGGTGAGTATTCAAAAGCAGGGGAGTTTGTGTACGACAAACCGTTCCTGTGGGGAAGTAAGCGCACCGGCCCCGACCTGGCTCGGGAGGGAACCGGCAATCTTAAGAAATCCGATGGCTGGCACTTCCGCCATTTCCGGGAACCTTCTTCCATGAGTGAAGGATCTATCATGCCTTCTTACCCGTTCCTGATGGAACAGCATATCGATACCGCATCCACCGCAGCAAAGATCAAAGCCATGCGCAGCCTGGGCGTGCCGTATGATAAAGGGTATGAACAGTATGCCAACAGCGACCTGATGACGCAGGCCAACAGCATCCGCATCAACCTCAAGATAGAAGGCATTCAGATACCTGCCAACCGGGAAGTGATCGCTTTGATCGCTTACCTGCAGCGCATGGGTACCGATATCAGTAAAAATAAAACAGCCACCTATAATAAATAAGCCATGTTCAAATTCATAAAACAATACGCAGAACAAATAGAGAACATCGATATATACCCCATCATTTCTTTGGTCATCTTCTTCAGTTTTTTTGTAGTGCTGCTGGTGATGGTGAAAAAAATGAAAAAGGAAAGGGTGGAGGTCTTATCAAAACTTCCGTTTGACAATGATGAATTGACCAACTCAAACTTAAAAAATGCATAGTATGAATTTCAGCAGATCAATAAAAAATAAAATAATTGTTACCATGCTTGCATCGCTGGCAGTCATGGGTGTTGCTGCGCAGGATAAAGCAGCCGCTGCCACCCAGCCGGTAACAACATCGGGCTATAACCAACTGGCCACTCTTTTGGTGATCATGATCGTGGTACTTGCTTTCGTGATCTGGGGAATGGGCCAGGTGCTTACTGCATTGGGCCGGCAATTACTTGAAAAAGGCAAAGCCTCTTCCAAAGCGCTTTCGGTGATCATGCTCCTGGGTTTATCTTTTTTGTCGCATACCACAATGGCCCAGGACGCCGGCACGAATGCCGCCAATACATTGCCTAATTACGGCGGACTTTCTGAAAATACCTTTTACATTTTTGTTACGGTATTAACTATGGAAGTACTGGTCATTCTCTTTCTTGGCTTTTCCATCCGCCGGATGTATACAGAATTATTGCCCGAAAAATCAAAAGCAGTACGGGAACGTTCAAAACTGGGAGCCTGGTGGGCCGGTCTCGACAAAAAGATATTTACCAAAGCGGTACCGGTAGAACGGGAAGCCGATGTAATGCTTGATCATGACTATGATGGAATTAAAGAACTCGACAATGCATTGCCACCCTGGTGGAAGTATGGTTTCTATTTTACCATTGTAGTGGGGCTGATATACCTGCTGAACTTTCATGTAATGGGACTGGGAAAAAATCCTACAGAGGAATACAATGCAGAAATGGAATCTGCAAGAATTCAGAAAGAACGTTACGAGGCCAGCAACAAAGACAAGATCGATGAAAATAAGGTACCGATGGCCGATGCTGCCGGTATCAAAGAAGGCCAGCAGTTGTTTGAAGCCAATTGTGCCGCCTGTCATTTAAAAGACGGAGGCGGTAATGTTGGTCCCAACCTGACAGATGATTACTGGTTGCATAAAGGTTCGCTCAATGATATATTCCATACCATTAAAGTGGGTTACCCGGATAAGGGAATGCAATCCTGGAGCGGTCAGTTCACCCCAAAGCAGATCAGTTACCTGGCCAGTTTTATTAAGTCGATCCATGGTACAAAGCCGGCTACGCCAAAAGCTCAGCAGGGCGAATTTTGGGTAGAGAACCCTACCGGTGCTGTTTCAGATTCAGTTGCTGCCAAACCCGATTCGGGGGCTGCAGCAAAGCCGGACTCAGCAGGCATCAAGAAATAAACAATGACAGAAACTACCACCATACAAAAACAGGAATCCTTCCGGGATTCGGTTGCCACCATTAGCAGTGAGGGTACCCGTAATTTTATTAATCCTAAAAAACCCAAAGGAAGATTATATAATCTCAGAACCTGGTTCAGCATTTTTTACCTGATCGTTTTCTTTACGCTGCCCTTCATTAAGGTAAATGATGCGCCTTTGTTCCTGTTCAATGTACTGGAGCGTAAGTTCATCTTTTTCGGCATGATCTTCTGGCCGCAGGATTTCTTCATCTTCGGCATCGGCATGCTCACCTTCATTGTGTTTGTGATCGTATTTACCGTGGTGTTTGGCCGTATCTTCTGCGGATGGGCATGCCCCCAAACCATTTTTATGGAAATGGTATTCCGTAAAATTGAATACTGGATAGATGGTGATTCTACCAAACAAAAACAATTAAGGGCCATGCCCTGGAACAGGGAAAAGATCAGAAAGCGTGTTGTAAAATTCATTGTATTCTTTGCCATCTCTTTCCTTATTGCCAATTTTTTCCTGGCTTATCTCATCGGCATGGATCAGTTGATAGGATATATTGAAACCCCCGCTGCGCATACAGGAACACTCATCTCATTGCTGATCTTTACAGCCGTTTTCTTTTTTGTTTACTGGTGGTTCAGGGAGCAGGCCTGTATTGTGGTTTGCCCTTATGGAAGGTTGCAG
>DAOQRQ010000297.1:0-4273 GCA_035355815.1 Ferruginibacter sp.
GACGGGAAAAAGATGGCCGTTACGTTCATATCACAGGCTTTCCGCAACTGGAAACGTTACCGAGGCGGATGGAGATCAATGATCCATCTTTACAATTTCAGCAACAATACTTCGGAGAATATCTCTTACAGTGAAGCTGCCGGCAGCGAATTCCCGATGTGGAACGGTGATTATATTTATTTCCTCAGCGACCGCGGCAGCGAACAACGCATGAACCTCTGGCGCTATGCCGTAAGCACAAAAAAATACGAACAGCTTACCAACTATAAAGATTACGATATTCATTTCCCATCCAATGGTCCCGATGATATTGTGTACGAGCAGGGCGGTAAACTCTGGCTCTTCAATTTTGCTTCACAAAAAGCAACAACCGTTACGGTGAACCTGGTTACTGATAAAGCCGCACTGAAACCCAAATCGGTTTCAGCGGCCGGTTATATTCAGCATACCAATATCAGTCCTGATGGTAACCGGGCATTGGTGGAAGCAAGGGGCGATATTTTTTCTCTCCCCGCCGAAAATGGTTTTGTAAAGAACCTCACCCGCAGCACTTCTTCCTTTGAACGCTACCCCAGCTGGTCGCCCGACGGCAGCATGGTGGCTTACTGGAGCGACCAGGGCGGCGAGAATGAACTGTGGCTGGCGCAAACAAATTCCGATGCTCCACCCAAAAAGCTGACCAACTACGATGGCGGCTTTGGTTATCATATTTACTGGAGCCCCAACAGCAAAAAGATCGTCTTCATCAACCAGGCCATGAAGATAAAAATGGTGGAAGTTGCAAACGGCGCCACTACCGAAGTTGACCAGGCCCTGCGCTTTATGCACGGCGGCTGTGAGGGATTTATGGTAAGCTGGTCGCCCGACAGCAGGTGGTTCAGCTATGTACGTGACCTTCCCAACTACCACAGGGCCGCATTCATTTACGATGCAACCAATAAAAAACTGAACCAGGTTACCGATGGTTTTTACAACTGCGGCGATGCCATTTTTGATGCCGAAGGAAAATATTTGTTTGTAACAACCAACCAAACATTCAATGCGTATTACAGCGATATTGATAACTCATTTATTTATGGCAACAGTACACAACTGGCCGCCATCCCTTTAAAAAAATCAACGCAGTCTATTCTATATCCAAAGAACGATACCGTTGCCATAAAACCGGAAGACGCTAAAAAAGATACATCTTCAAAAAAAGCAGCCATCGCTTCCAGCGACATCGACTTCAACGGCATACAGCAACGCATGGAGATACTGCCACCCGCCACCGGCAACTACGGCAATATTGCCGCGGTAAAAGGAAAACTCATTTACCAGAAATTTCCCAACCTCGGCAGCGCACAGGATCAACGGCCATCGCTGAGATATTACGATATCGACAAGCGGGAAGAAAAAACCATCCTGGATAATATAAACGACTTTACGGTTTCGGCAAACGGCGCCAAGATACTGGTGCGGCGTGCAGGAGAATATACCATCATTAAACCCGAAGAGAACCAGAAATTTGAAAAGATGCTGCGCATGAATGAAATGGAAATGATGGTAGATCCCCAGGCCGAGTGGAAAGAACTCTTTAATGATGCCTGGCGCATGGAACGGGATTATTTTTACGACCCCACCATGCACGGCGTTAACTGGAACACCGTGAAAGAACGCTATTCGAAAATGCTGGAAGGCGCCATCACCCGTGAAGAAGTTGATTTCATCATCGGTGAAATGATCGGCGAACTGAATGCATCGCATACCTACCATGGCGGCGGCGATATGGAGAATACACCGAACAAAAATGTGGGCTACCTGGGTGTTGACTGGCAGGCCGATGGAAATTATTATAAAGTAAAGTCTATCATACGTGCCGCTGCATGGGAGGCAAAAACAAGATCGGCTCTCGATCAGCCGGGCGTAGATATTAAAGAAGGCAGTTACATACTTGCCGTGAACGGCATGCCCATTACCACCGATAAAGAACCCTATGCGTTCTTCCAGGCGATGGCAGGTAAAACGGTGGAGCTTACGTATAACGCTACCCCATCTTTTACCGGAGCTAAAACAGCCATTGTGCAAACCATGGGCAGCGAATACAACCTGCGTTACCTGGCATGGGTGGAAGCCAACCGCAAAAAAGTAGATGAAGCTACCAATGGCGAAGTGGGTTATATATATGTACCTAGCACCGGGCAGGACGGGCAGGAAGAACTCACCCGCCAGTTCAATGCACAGTGGGATAAAAAAGCCCTGGTGATTGACGAACGTTTTAACAGCGGCGGACAGATACCCGACCGTTTTATAGAAATGCTGAACCGTACTCCATTAGCCTATTGGGCAACAAGAGACGGCGCTGCATGGCCCTGGCCGCCCTTTGCACATTTTGGTCCCAAAGTAATGCTCATCAACGGATGGAGCGGCAGCGGAGGCGATGCCTTCCCCGATTATTTTAAAAAGAAGGGGCTTGGTCCTCTGATCGGCAGCCGTACCTGGGGCGGACTGATCGGCATAAGCGGCATGCCCAACCTGGTAGACGGAGGTAATATCACGGCTCCCAGTTTCCGCATGTACAACCCCGATGGTACCTGGTTTAAAGAAGGCTATGGTGTAGACCCCGACATACCGGTTGATGAAGACCTGGGTGCCATGACAAGAGGCACCGACCCGCAATTAGAACGTGCCATCACCGAAATAAAAGCTGCACTTAAAAATAAAGGATACAGTGCGCCAAAGCAGCCGGGGTATGAGAAGAGGGGAAATTGAGGTGATGACAGCATCACTTAATTTAATGATCCTTTTGTTTAGCTAAAATTGCATTTGCGCTACTCGCACTGAGTAGCGCTTTTTAATAAGTATTTAAAAAAGAATGATTTAATAAAATTGTTTGTAACTTTTAGCAGCACTTAATAGCGTAAGTACAAACGTTGGGCGTCATGCTTAAGTGACCTTCAAACTTCGATGTAATCATTTGACTGAAGAAGGGAAATTGCGTATTTTGACACTTCAAATTATCTAAACAATAAAACTAATTTTATGAACGAGAAAATGAGTTCCGACACAAATGCAGTTAATTGGTTTGAAATTCCAGCTATTGATATTTCGAGAGCGAAAAAGTTTTACGAAAATATTTTTGAGATCAAAATGGAAGAAATGGAAATGCCAGGTATGAAGTATGCCATGTTTCCCTTTGATCCTATGAAAGCAAAAGTTGCTGGTGGCTTAGCACAAAGTCCAATGCACACTCCGAGTTCAACAGGTTCTATCATCTACTTAAATGCAAACCCTGATTTACAAAAAGTATTAGACCGAATTGAAAAGGCAGGAGGAAAAATTACAATGCCGAAAACTTCAATCGGACAAAATGGATTTATGGCTTTCTTCACCGACTCTGAAGGGAATAGCATGGCACTTCATTCAAATACTTAACTCAGAAGCGAATAGCACGAACGCACAACATATGGTTTGCTGCAATGGAGGCAGACGGAAGACAATCCAGGCATTACTCCCTTATTCAGCTTTGGCTATGGGGTTGACCGCTTACTAATCGGTTTCACATTTAAAATAAAAATTCGTTTCTTTAATTGGGCTTTGCTGCCGGGCGGACACAGCAACCACCCCCACAGCAGCAAGCCCTGAACGTTGGCTGCCATTTTAAAAGAACATTCCTGTCATGAAAACAATTGCAAAATTCGCCTTTACTACTTTCATCCTCATTTCTCTTACAACCAGCTTAGCTGGACAAAAGAAACAAATAAATAATATCCTAGTTTACACAATTGACAGTTTACACAAAGCTGACCAAGATTGTGCACTAATAAAACCAGGTGATAGTGCTGCAGCTAAATTCCAAAGAGTTATAAGAACGAATTTCCCTATAGTCAAAGCCATACTGGAGAATTATGGATTCCCTGGTTATGACTTGGTTGGTAAAGGTGGGTCTGATAAATACTTTTTGCTCGTTCAGCATAGTGATTTTGATGTAGAATTTCAGAAAAAAGTCTTGAAGCTTATGAAAAAACATGTGGAGAGGAATAATGCCACCGGAACTAACTATGCATATCTAGTTGACAGGATAGAAATAAATACCGGGAAGCCGCAAATTTATGGAACACAGGTTCAAATGGGGCAATCGGGAACAAAGCTTAAACCATGTATTGATACTGCCAACCTCGATAAAAGGCGAAAAAGTGTCGGGTTAATTCCAATTAAACAATATCTTCAGAAATGTGACGAAACCTTTAAGGAACTGAATCCTACTCTGTTTAAGAAGGAAGATTAATATAAA
>DAOQRQ010000298.1:0-4273 GCA_035355815.1 Ferruginibacter sp.
TTTGCAGAAACTGTTTGATGGCGTCTTGTAATGAAATTTCTCCCATGGGGTAAAGGTAATGCTTGATACTGGATACTTGATACTGGTCAATATCTGATTATTTAAAAGCGTTTAGAATTTCGGGGCTTATCCAGTATCCAGTATCCAGTATCCTGTATCCTGTATCAGTTTTTACAATTCAATCACCTGGTAATCCGTCCCCAACTTCTCAAACGCTTCTTGTAGCCTCTCCTTATGCGTATCGGTAATAAATACCTGCCCGCTGTTCTCCTTGCATACCCAGTGCAGGAGCTGGTTCATGCGGTTGTCGTCTAATTTTTCAAACACGTCATCCAGCAGCAGGAGGGGGGCAAAGCCTTTGTTTTGTTTCAACAGTTCAAACTCGGCCAGCTTCAGGGCAAATAATAAACTCTTCCGTTGACCCTGCGAAGCCGTGGTTTTAAATACCTGGCCATCCAGTTGCATGGCAATATCGTCTTTATGAATACCGGCATTGCTTCGTTGCAGCAGAAAATCTTTTTCACGGCAATGATTCAGCAGGTCATGAAAAGCCGTTTCGTTCAGCTGGCTGATGTATTGTATGGAGATCGTTTCATTCTTACCGGCGATCTGTGTATAGAACTTTTGCACCAACGGTATCATCGCTTCGGTGAATTGCTTTCTTTTTTGATGAATGGAATTACCCGGTTCCATCAATTGTTCGTCAAGCACTTCCAGCAGCGGCCAGTCGGTCTTGCCCTGCTCGGCAAAGCGTTTTAATAAACTGTTGCGCTGTTGTAAAATTTTGTTGTACTTAATAAGGTTCTGAAGGTACTCTGCATCCATCTCACTCAGTACCGTATCCATAAAGCGGCGTCTTTCTTCGCTGCCACCGGTGATGAGTTCAATATCATCCGGCGCCACCATCACGGCCGGGAATTTGCCGATGTGCTGAGAGAATTTTTCGTAAAGGATATCATTCAGCGACAATTCTTTTTTACCAACCAGCCGGTTGATGCAGGTGAGTTTCTGTACTTCCTTATTATTCTCAAAATTTGCTTCCAGTCTGAACCCGTCATTGTTAAACCGGATACTAAGCCCATCCGTTTTACTGAAATAACTTTTGGTAAAGCAGCAGTAATAAATGGCGTCCAGCAGGTTGGTCTTGCCCCGTCCATTAAGACCGCAGATGCCGATCACTCTTTCGGTAAAATTGAAAGAAGACAGGCGGTAATTTTTGAACTGTGTGAGGGTTATTTTCTGAAGCAAAAGCATATAAAGCTGCAAGATAGTTGATATAGGTCTTTTAGCAGGTTTTGTGTGCCCCTGGAATGGAGGATAAATGCCCTTTTCTGCTTATGCATAAATTCCCTTTTCTCCCTTATCTTTGCCGCCTAAAAATGAAACCCATTGGCTACAAAGTTTTCTAAAGAAACTTATTTATACTGGTACGAACTGATGCTGCTTTTACGCCGCTTCGAGGAAAAGACCGGCCAGTTATACGGTATGCAAAAGATCCGGGGCTTCTGCCACCTCTATATCGGGCAGGAAGCAGTGGCTGCCGGTTGTATGACCGCTACCAACCCGGATGATAAATTCATCACGGCTTATCGTGACCATGCCCTGGCAATTGCCAAGGGCGTTACGGCTAAATCATGTATGGCCGAACTGTATGGTAAAGCCACCGGTTGCAGCAAGGGCAAGGGTGGTAGTATGCACTTCTTTGGGGTAAAAGAGAATTTCTTTGGCGGTCATGGTATTGTGGGTGCACAAATAGGTACCGGGGCCGGACTTGCTTTTGCAGAGAAGTACCGCAATTCAAATAATGTAGTGCTTTGTTTCTTTGGCGATGGTGCTGCCCGCCAGGGAATGCTACACGAGACCTTTAATATGGCTATGCTCTGGCAACTGCCGGTGGTTTTCATTTGCGAAAACAACCACTATGCCATGGGTACCTCCGTGGCCCGTACCAGTAATGTACTGGATATATACAAACTGGCAGATGCTTACGATATGCCCAGCGACAGTATTGATGGGATGAGCCCCGAGAACGTACACAACGGCGTATTGAGGGCGGTTAACCGGGCCAGGGAAAAGGGCGGTCCTACTTTATTGGAAATTAAAACATACCGCTATAAAGGTCACAGTATGAGTGACCCGCAAAAATACCGTACTAAGGAAGAGCTGGAAGAATACAAGGAAAGAGACCCGATCGAATACGTACAGAATGTATTAAAAGACCAGTACAAGGTTTCGGATGCAGATATGGAAGTGATCGTGGAAAGGGTAAGGGCCGAAGTGGAAGAGTCGGTGAAATTTGCAGAGGAAAGCCCCTGGCCGGATGACAGCGAATTGTTAAAAGACGTGTACGTGCAGGAAGACTACCCGTTCATAGTTGACTGATAATTTTTAATTCTTAATTTTTAATTCTTAATTTTTATAATGGCAGAGAAACAAGTAAGTGCAGCGCCTATAGAAAGTGCTGACGTGATCGAGAAAGCAAAAGGCTTTTGGGCAAAATACAGTAAGATGATCATCGTAGCGGGATCGGCCGTAATTGTGCTCATTGGCGGATGGCTTACCTATAAATACATGTTCCGTTTACCCAAGGAAAAAGAAGCAAGTGAAAAGATCTTCGCTGCTGAAAAGCTTTTTGGTAAAATGGCCAACTCCTCTTCTTACGGAAAAGACACCGTAAACATAGTATTGAACGGAGATAAAGCCAGCGGCGTAACCGGCTTATTGAAAATAATCAGCAGCTACGGAAGTACCCCTGCCGGCAACCGGGCCGAGTTTATGGTGGGAGCCTGTTACCTGCACCTCAAACAATTTGATAAGGCAGTAAAACACCTGAAAGAATTTGACGGTAACGGCGCTTACCAGATACAGAGCAAAGCCTATGTTATGCTTGGTCATGCTTATGCCGAACAAAAGAAGACCGACGATGCATTGTCGTACTACAAAAAAGCAGCTTCTGCCGCCGAAGGCGATGAAGGCATGGCATCTGAAGCTTTGTTCCTGGCCGGCAGGTATGCCGATGCCATCGGTAAATCAAAAGACGCCATTGCACTGTTCCAGGAACTGAACGATACCTACCCGGCCAGTCAGCACGTACGCTCCGGCGATGCAGAAAAATACCTGGCTAAGTTGGGCGTAACCAAATAAATAATATGTCTGCTTCAAACCAGCATGTAAATAATACCACAGGCATCCGGCTACCAGCGGGTGCCTGTGTTGTAATTGTGCGTACCGAGTGGAATGCAGAAACGATTGATAAACTGGAAGCCGGCTGCCTGCAGATACTTCAGCAACACAACGTGCATTACAAAGTGATCACTGTTCCCGGCGCTTTTGAAATTCCCTTCGGCATAAAAAAATACTGGGAGTTTTTTAAATACCAGGAAGACAAGCCCCATGCATTCATTGCACTGGGTTGTGTATTACGGGGAGATACGCCTCATTTCGACTATGTGTGTAAAGCCGTTACCGATGGCGTTGTTCAACTCAATCTTTCTCTGCCCATACCTACTGTTTTTGGGGTGCTTACCGTGGATAACCAGCAACAGGCGGATGAACGGCTGGGAGGCAAACACGGCCATAAGGGAGAAGAAGCGGCCATAACTGCCCTGAAGATGATATCTTTGGTTGGCACTTTTAAATAAAGTTATCATGAGAAAATTGCTGGCAGTTGTATTCCTTTTTTCTTTTGCTGCATGTAATAACAGCAGCGATGCACCTGCAGAAGAAAGCGCTGCCGTGAAAATCGATTCTCTTCCCCCGCAACCGGTTAAAGAAGCATTGCCCGCTTATATTCATAAATTCACCGATACCGCATTAGAGCGTAAAGTAACAGAGGTTTTACTGAAACTTCCATTCGTTAAAAAAAGCGATGCCTATATTGACTCCATCAGTGGCCATAAACACGGCATGGCATTCATGCTTGACAATACAAAGGGCGACAGCAGCATTTCCGTGCTGGCCGGGTACAACAGCGAGGAACGATTTGAGACCTATTATCATTTTTATGTAGATCCCAAAAGAATGGGAGTAACCATCTACGATCCGCTGACCAATAAAACGATTACGGTAAAAGAATATTTAAAGAGATCGAAATAACATGAAAGTCCAGCTATTCATACCTTGTTTTGTTGACCAGCTTTATCCGCAAACGGCCTTTAATATGGTGAAGGTTCTGGAAAAAGCCACCTGCGAAGTGGTATACAATACCAACCAGACCTGCTGCGGACAGCCTGCCTTTAATGCCGGTTTCCGCAACGAGGCCAGGGATGTATGC
>DAOQRQ010000299.1:0-4250 GCA_035355815.1 Ferruginibacter sp.
CTTGTTCGATATTCAATCCGTTCCTTGTCGATATCCAGGCCTTTTTGGCCGATTATTATCCTGAGCAGAGCCGAAGGACGCCACTCAGCCCCCTATTTTCGCCGCCCATCAAATCCAGCCCTTCCTCAAAAAATAATTTTATCCCGTAAAACCCAATACCAGCAAGGGTTTTTGTAAAAACAAGCTAATATCCAGCGCCAGCTACTGTAAAAAATATGGTATTATGTGTTGCATAGTACTAAAAAGCACCCTATATTTGTGATGTGAAAGGGATAAACCGGTTGTTTCCCGATCACGAGTTCTTAAAAAGTATAGCCAATCAAATTGCCCCGGCTCCGCCAGGAGGGTAACCGCCAAGACGCTAAGCCGCAAAGAAGCCATGAAAACAAATTTTGCGCCTTTGCGTCTCTGCGGTAAAAAAACCAGGGGCAGTTTGAAAGTATAGCCATGAATAATTTATTTTAAAGAATCCTGAGTAGTCCTGAGCATAGTCGAAGGGCGCTCAGGGTAAAACACGAAGCCATGAACATAGAGAACACAGCCAGTCAGATGCGTAAAGGGGTCTTGGAGTTCTGCATCCTCTCGGTCATCAAACAGGGTGAGGCCTATCCTTCCGATATCATTGATAAAATGAAGGCAGCCAACCTGAACATACTCGAGGGAACATTATACCCCCTGCTGACCCGGCTCAAAAACGCCGAACTATTATCATACCGTTGGGAAGAAAGTACCAGCGGCCCCCCACGTAAATACTTTTCACTTACTCCAAAAGGTGCCGAGTTTTACAAGGAACTTGAAACCACCTGGTTTGAACTGGCCAATGCCGTAAAGGCGCTGACCGAAGCGGAACAGGTATATTCTGATAACAACAACTTCAACAACCCGCAATAAAAAAAGTATAGCCATGAATTCTTTTTTTATTGGCTCACCAACTAACGAAACAAAAAACTAAAGCCATGAAACAAGTAATAAATATAAACTTCCAGGGCCGGGTGGTTCCGATAGAAGTTACAGCATTTGAGTTGCTGAAAAATTATACCGAAAGCCTGAACCGGCACTTCGCCAACGAAGAAGGCAAAGAGGAGATCATCAACGACATTGAAAGCCGTATTGGTGAACTGTTCCAGGAAAGAATATCCAAGGGCGCCACCTGCATCACCGATGATGATGTAAAAGCCATCATCAAAAGCATGGGCAACCCCGAAGATTTTGAAGCCATGGACGATACATCAGGCGCTTCTTCTGCTTCTTCCTCTTCCTACTCACAACAGGAGCAGCAAGCAAGCAGCACAACCTCAACCGGGCATAAAAAATTATACCGCAACGACAACGATAAAATACTGGGTGGTGTGTGCAGCGGCCTGGCCAACTATTTTAATATAGATGTGGTGGTAACCCGTATCATCTTTGTCATCCTGCTGTTCTCCGGCATCGGCTTCCTTACTTATATAGTAATGTGGATCGCCGTGCCAAGCAGCTCTACCGAGCAGATCGGTGGCGCCCGCCGTAAACTGTTCCGTGACCCGGACGAAAAAATGATCGCCGGCGTGTGCAGCGGTATCGGAAACTATTTCGGTATCAACCCATGGATACCAAGGGTATTGTTCCTGCTGCCATTTCTTTCCTTCCTTTCACGCTGGGGCCATTGGGGCGGCTTCTGGGATTTTGGTGATGTGATACGCTTCACCTTCAGTCCTACCTCCTTAATAATATATATCATCTTATGGATCGTGATACCCGAAGCGCTGACCACTTCTGAGAAACTGGAAATGAAGGGCGAGAAAGTGGACCTGAACTCTATCAAAGCATCGGTAGCTGAAGAAATGAAGAGCGTAAGCAAAAGAGCCGAGAAATTCGGTAAAGAAGCAGCCAGCACCATCAATGAAAAAGCCAGCGCTGTAACAAGCGATGTAAAGAATTTTTCGAAACGAAGCCGCGGCGGACTGGGTAATGTGATCGCCATGATCGCCAAAATATTCGCCTACTTCATCATCGGCTGCGTAACCTTCGCCTTTGTAATGGCGCTGATAGGAATGGGTATCTTCTCCATCGGTGTTTTCCCGCTGAAAGATTATATCCTGCGTGGCCCATGGCAAAACATATATGCATGGGGAACCTTACTGCTGTTCATCGCCGTACCCATCATTGCCATCATTACCTGGCTCATCCGCAAGATAGCCCGTGCAAAAGCAAATGGCCGCATACTGGGATGGACATTCGGCAGCCTTTGGGCTATAGGATGGGTTTGCCTGATCCTGCTCATCGGTTCCATTGCCCGTGATTTTAAATCATCAAGCCGTTTGGAAGAAGAACAGGTTGCATTGGTTAACCCGCAGGTAAATAAACTGGTGGTTACTTCTTCCATGCCCTTCAGCAAAAAATATTACGGCCGTAACTGGATACGTTTTGAACCTTTTGAGAACCTGGTAGATGAAGACACCGCTTATGTACGCAATGTATACGTGGAAATAACCAGGTCGCCCAACGACAGCTTCCAGGTAACCATGAAGCGGCAGGCAAGAGGCAATACAAGGGCTGATGCAAACAGCCTGGCAAGCCAGGTTAAATTCAGTGTAGAACAAAAAGACTCGGTGCTGTTGCTGGAAAAAGGAATTGCCATCAATAAAACAGATAAGTTCCGCAACCAGGGAGTGATCATCACCATCTATGTTCCGGTTGGAAAACAGATACGCATCAACAAAGGCATCGGCTGGCCGGTACATATCGGCAGGGACTGGGACAGTGAGTGGAACAACGATTACTACGATGGCGAACAGAATATCCGCTGGCAGAGCGATGTGGATTACATCATGAAAGAAGACGGACTGTATACGATCGACGGAAGAAAAGCGGATGGATGGAACGACCGGGAAAGCAGCAGCAAAAAAATGAGCCGCAACCGCAACAGCGGCGGTGACGGATACCGCTACGATGAGTTTGATAAGAAAGCCGACTCATTAAGAAGGCTTGATGAGATAAAAAGACAGAATAAACTTGACTCGATAGAAAAGGCGCAGGAAAAATTAGACAGCATAAAAGAAAAGATACAGAACAGCGGTACGGAAGAACCCGGCCCGGTAAGCATGTACCGGATGCCGGTTAACGATCCGATGGTGGAGATAAGGTAGAGACAGATCATACCCAGGGTTGTTATTTGCCAGTGTACTGTCAGCCTGAGCTTGTCGAAGGCGGGTTATAAAAAAGTAATCCCGGTTTCGACAAGCTCAACCTGACAGCCCTTCAACCCCGGAAGTTATCAAACCAAACAGCCAAACTGCAAACAGTATAGCCAATGAAAAAAAGAAACCTGTTGTATGCAGCGCTTATCGTATCGATAGTGCTTGCTTTAAGTTCCTGCTTTCACGATCACGATTTTGATCACCACAACATCTCGGTCCGCATTAACGACGACGAAGATGTGTACCGCATGAGGGCTTATTACGACGATGACCTTACCGGCGAAGTACAGCGGGTGATAAATGCACACCTGAAACAGCATCATTCAAATGCACTTGTTCGCTGGAATACCGAAAAAGAAATAACGCTTGATGACGGAACCGTGGTTTATATAAAAACAAAACCCGGCCGGCTGAAGGTAAAAATAGATAAGACAGAAAACCCGGAAGAAGGGTATGAACGGGTAAGGGAAATGTGCGACGAGATAAAAGATGTATTGGCAAGCAGGGAGGATAATGAATAAACCGAAACAACGTACAGCCAATGAAAAAGTATTTCCTGTCCGGTTTATTCAGTATGACGGCAGCCATTGTGTTTGGCCAGATCAACCGGTCGACCGAATTGTACAGAACGCTTAAGCAGAACGACAGCCTGTTATTCAATGCCAGTTTTAATACCTGCGACATACCCGAACTTGAAAAACTGGTAAGCGATGATTTTGAGTTTTACCACGATAAGGGAGGACTGATGGGCAGCAAAGCGGAATTCATAGAAAGAACAAAGAGCGGGCTTTGCAAGCTGAGTTATAAGGCAAGAAGAGAACTGGTAGAAGAAAGCCTGGAAGTATTCCCTTTATATAAAGACGGCGTTTTATACGGGGCGGTACAAACAGGCAGGCATAATTTTTATGCAAAAGAAAAAGACAAACCGGAATACCTTACCAGCACGGCCATCTTCACCCATGTATGGCTTTTGGAGAACGGCAGCTGGAAACTGAAGCGGGTGCTAAGTTATGATCACCAGGACCCGAAGAAGCTTAATTAAGCAAGAACAAACAACATATTATTATCCTG
>DAOQRQ010000300.1:0-4193 GCA_035355815.1 Ferruginibacter sp.
AAATTCAAAATCAACCCGGCCACCTGCCGCTTAACATTCTGTTATCACCTAAACCCGTTAGCTTTGTCAAAAATTTAATACGTGAAAAGGATCATTTTTATACTTCTCTTTGCCAGCTTATATAAGCCTGTAATGGCGCAGTCAGACAGTGCAGATATTTACCGCCGTTTTCCTACCGTACCCGTATTCAGTTTGACAAAAGTGCCTGACAGCAGCCGTTTTACAAAAGACGAGCTGGCAAAAAAGAAAGCCACTATTTTCATCCTTTTCAATCCCTTTTGCGACCATTGCAAACAAGGAACGGATGACCTGAAAACCAATATTGAACTTTTTAAGGAAGTACAGATCGTGATGGCTTCTCCCACTGATTTTTCTTACCTTAAAAAATTCTACGAAGATTATAAGATCGCCAATTTCCCCAACATCATTATAGGCAGGGATCCCTCTAATTATTTTGGTACATTTTTCAATGTTCAATCCATTCCCGCCATTTTTGTGTATGATAAAAAAGGGAATTTTGTAAAGCGGTTCGGTTCAAACTCAACATTCAGCCAGATCGCTGAAATTCTGAAACATTAAAATAGCTGCATGACCCGGTCATTATTCACTCTACTTTTTGTTTTTGGCAGCCTGGCAGGTTTTTCTCAGGCCGATGACACTGCTCCTTTCCTGAAAACTAAGCAATTGCCGGAATTCACCCTAACCGATATTGATTTTAAGGATTTTAACCAGAACACACTCAGTCGTACCAAGAGTACCATTATCATGCTGTTCAATCCCGAGTGCGACCATTGCCAGCAGCAACTGGAGCTTTTGATCGCCACGCCCCAGGTGGCAAAAACGGCGCAGGTTGTTTTATCCTCAGCCGAATCGCAGGAGATAAACAGGGAATTTTATAAAAAATATCACCTGGAGAAGTATCCCTTTATCCGCCTCGGAAAAGAATATGGTTATTTTTTCGGCGGGTATTACCGGCCATCCACCATTCCGTTTATCGCCATTTATAATCCAAAAAGGCAACTGGTGTTTTATAACCACGGCGTTGCTTCAAAAGCGCAACTGCTGAATGCTCTGGATGGTAAAAAGGTTCCGCTTAAGTAAACACAAATTTCCGTTTTGCTGAAAAGCGAATTAATTACCTTTGCGCCGATATTGATTTTTCCACTTTAAACATACATCAATGAAAGTAACTGTAGTTGGAGCCGGTGCCGTGGGTGCAACCTGTGCCGATAATATTGCCCGCAAAGAACTTTGCAATGAACTGGTTTTACTGGATATTAAAGAAGGCGTTGCCGAAGGAAAGGCAATGGACATGATGCAGACAGCCACCCTGCTTGGGTTTGACACCAAGATCACAGGCTGCACCAATGATTATACAAAAACAGCCGGCACCGATGTAGCCGTTATCACTTCCGGAATTCCACGTAAACCGGGTATGACCAGGGAAGAACTCATCGGCATCAATGCCGGGATCGTAAAAACAGTAACACAGAATATTTTACAACATTCTCCCAATGCCATCATCATTGTGATCAGCAACCCAATGGATACCATGACCTACCTGGCCTTTAAATCGAGCGGATTGCCCAAGAACCGCATCATTGGTATGGGTGGAATTTTAGACAGCAGCCGTTTTAAATATTACCTCTCCACTGCAATGGGATGCACCGCAACCGACCTGCAGGCGGTGGTTGTTGGCGGACATGGAGATACCACCATGATCCCATTGGCAAGACTGGCTACTTACCAGGGAACACCCGTAGCCAATTACCTGGATGCCGATACCCTGAAAAAAGTAGTGGCCGATACCATGGTTGGTGGTGCCACCCTTACCGGTTTACTGGGCACATCGGCCTGGTATGCACCTGGTGCGGCAGGAGCGGCGTTGGTGGAATCTATCGTAAGAGATGAAAAGAAGCTTTATCCCTGCTGTGTTTATTTAGATGGAGAATACGGACAAAAGGACATCTGTATTGGTGTTCCGGTGGTGATCGGGAGGAATGGCTGGGAGAAGATCGTTGACTATAAGCTCAATACCGAAGAACAGGCCGCTTTCAATAAAAGCGCCGATGCGGTAAGAAATATGAATGATGTACTGGCTACGCTGAGCCTCTAATTCATTTTCAACAGGATATTAAGGCCCCTGAATAAATATTCGGGGGCTTTTTGTACGAAATATTGTTACCTTTAATTCGTTACTTATCGTACATGAAAACCATACGAAAAAGATCGGCGGGCTACCTGCTGAATCGTTGTGTTTTATTACTACCTCTGTTTGTTTGGGTAAATGGTATTGCCCAGGTGGCAAAGTTGAATCCGGCTGCCATCAATCCTCCTGCAAATTCCCTGGTTTCTCAAAAGAATTATGACCTGTTTGGCAGTTCAGGCGCCTTCATCCAGAATATTGGCCAGTATAAGGATACCGTGACCGGTTTTGGACGGATGGGTAAGATACTTTATGGATACGAGGGATTGAAGATGCCGGTATTGTTTACACAAAAAGGCATCATACACCTGCAGCGGACCACAAAAAAAATAACACCTCAAGAAAAAGAACGGTTGGTAAAAAAAGGATGGAAAGAGAAAGATATACAGAAAGCCTATACTGTTAACCGCATCATCAGCATGGAATGGGTGAATGCAAATGCAAACCCGGTGGTTATCACAGAAGAAGAAGGAACCGCTTATTTTACTTATGGATTCTTAAAAGAGAAAGCCAGGACATTCCGCAAGATCATTTACAAAGAGCTTTACCCGGGCATCGATCTCGTTTATTCTTTTGATGCAAAGAGCAAAACCGGGTTTGAATACAGCCTGGTTGCCCGGCCCGGTGCCGACCTCGGTAACGTGAATATCCGGTACGGCGGGGATGTAAAAAAGATGGGGATCGATGTGAACGGGAACCTCCGCATTTCATCAGGCATTGATGACATATCTGTTTCTGCAGCTGAATGTTTTTATTCAGACAACAGCGCTCAGAAATTCAGATCCGCTTTCCGCCTCAGCAATAACAGCATCAGTTTTAAACTTCCTGAAAATTACAATAAGCAGAAAACGCTGGTGATTGATCCTTTTGTTTCCGGAACGGGCGGACTGTCGGGTACGGATGCCGGCAAGGCTAAAGATATTGACTTTGATTATGCAGGAAATATTTATATCACAGGCGGCGGCGATGCCACTGCACAGAAATTATCGAAATACAATTCTTCCGGCGTACTGCAATGGACCTTTAATGGATCATTAAGCATTCCCTGCTGGGAGTTCGGAAGTGCACACGGCGGCTGGGTGGCAGATAAAGCAAGCGGTGATCTTTACCTGGGCCAGGGCATTAATGATGATGGCTTCAGCATCATTCGTTTGAACGCTGCAGGATTGTACGATAACTATATAACAAACCCCGACCGTTCTTTTACACAAAACTGGAAGATGGCATGGGGTTGTAATGCAGGTACACCAAAGATCTTTATTGCCGGTGGCGGCGGATCCGGAACAGGCAATACTTCAAACATTGAGTTGGTCAGCTTTGCTACCGCATCGCAATCATTTCACGGAGTTAATATCACCGGCATCAATACAGGCAATACCGATATTTCCGACCTGGTCATCGACCCGGCATCCGCTGAATTGTATACCATATTCTCCACTTCAATTCTGGACCCAAGAGAAGAGAATAAGATATACAGGCACAAAACACCCTATAACCACGATAACATTTTATGGAGTAACAGCACCGGTCTTTCTGCACTGCACGAACCGGTGAACAGGCCATATTTAACCGGGATAGATAACTCAAGCAATACCATTGCCGTAAACTCCGGCTATTTGTTTTACTGGGATGGAAAGAACCTGAAGGCGTTTAAACGATCCGATGGTTCATCAGCCTGCAGCCCCTTTACTGTTGCCGCAAACCAATTACTGATGCAGGGCGGTATTGTTGCAGATGAATGCAACCATGTTTTTGCCGGTTCATCCAACGGCACCATTAAAGTATTTGTTTATAACGGATCTACCTTTGATGATGCGGCTGCGCCGGATATAAACATTGCAGGCGCTGCATCCGGCGCTGTTTATGACCTGGCGTACGACCCGGGCAAAAATATGCTGTATGCATGCGGCAATGGCTTTGTTGCAGCTTATGATCTTTCATCGTATTGTACTATTGCCACGTATTCGTTGAATATTACCAGCAGTTG
>DAOQRQ010000301.1:0-4188 GCA_035355815.1 Ferruginibacter sp.
TACACTGAACATCCCCAGGTATATTCGATCGCCATGTTGCTGCAGGTTTACACAACCAATGAGTTGCTGCTGTTCATTCAGATATTTCAGCAACACACTCCCGGGCTGCTGCATTACTTTCTGAAGGCTTTGTTCATCTGCCCGAACCTCGCCTTCAATAAGGTCGGCTTCTGTTGTCCAGCCCTGTTTGGAACCTTCGCCCCGGTAAGCACTGTTAAGCAGGTCTTTTATAGCGGGTATGTCATCTGCTGTTGCAATGGAAACAGCAGGATTAGAGAATACAATGGTCATCGTTTAAATAAAATTAAGATCAATCAACAAATTGGCGGCCCCTTGCCAGTATCAAAAAGATGATACCGGTTACAAATCCCATGAAGATGAAGCCGATTATCCAAAGGGCTTTTTCGCCGTCGGAAACCGTTTTGTTCTTTGCTACGTGTACGATCCCCAGTATACGGTATGCCAGGCTGCTTAGCCCAAGCACCAGGCCCGAGATCAGTATCTGCGGGCTGAAAATAGTTCCTACGATCTCAAACGGATCGGGATCTGTATGTACATGCGCCTGTGCCACCACGCTGATGATGGCGCTCACATAAAAATAAAGAAACACCAGCAGGGCTACGATGGAAATGATAAAAACGGTGAGAAATGTGTTATACCGGTTCATGGCTTTTATTTTAAAATTACAACAATCTTTCTGATGCTGCCGGATACGTACCGCTAAAATTCGTTTTCTTTGCAGCCCATGTCTTTATTCATTACATCCCTTAATTCCGGCAGCAACGGCAATTGCTATTATGTGGGCAACGATACCGATGCAGTTTTAATAGATGCCGGTATCTCGTGCCGGGAAACGGAAAAGCGGATGAAGCGGCTGGGACTTTCGATGCAGAAAGTAAAAGCCGTTTTTGTATCGCACGAGCATGGTGATCATATCAAGGGCGTAAGCACACTGGTCAACCGGTACAGCCTGCCGGTTTACATTACCGCCAATACGGCTAAGCATGGGCCCAAACTGATCAGGCATCTTTCCCGCACATTTACCGCCAACGAGCCGGTTGTTATTGGTGAACTAACGGTAACCCCTTTTACCAAGCAACACGATGCCATCGACCCACATAGTTTTATCATCAGCTATAAAAAGATAACGGTGGGTGTGTTCACCGATATTGGCGCCCCTTGTAAAGAAGTGATCCGTTATTTTAAAAAATGCAATGCCGCTTTTTTAGAATCCAATTACGACGATGAGATGCTGGAGAACGGCAAGTACCCCGTTCACTTAAAGAACCGCATCCGTGGCCAGCAGGGGCATTTATCCAACAAGCAGGCCCTGGAATTATTTACCAGGCACCGCTCCCCCTTTTTGTCGCACCTGCTGCTGGCTCACCTCTCCAAAGAGAATAACGAACCCCGCCTGGTAGAAGAATTATTTAAGCAGCATGCAAACGGAACCGCCATCATTGTGGCCTCCCGGTACAGCGCAACCGATGTGTTTGCCATTGGTGATGACGAACCAGCGGAAAATAAGAAACGGAAAAAGCCGTTGCAGCTGGGTTTGTTTGAATAATCAATTTTAAACCAGCCATGAACTGAGTCGTTTATTTTTGGTAGTTTTATAAAGCGTTGCGCTCTTCCCCGGTACCACATTTTCAACATTCATTTTAAACCCTGTTGTGAAATTATGAAGATCATATTATCACTGCTGTTGCCGCTCATTACTATGAACACATTCGCCCAATTACAACCCGTTCCATCCGGGGTGATCCGATGGAACGATCTGCCCGTTAAAAAAGACGGACTGCGGGAAAGCCGCAAACTGGCAGAAGGAACCAGCAACGAGTTCTCTTATTTTGAGATACACGCCAGCACGCAGCAAAAAGGCGCTGTACCCAGGCCGCCGCATACGCAAAAAGATATTGAAGAAGTGATCATCATCAAGGAAGGCAGACTAAAATGTACCATTGGTGATAAAACAGCCGAGCTGGGTCCCGGTAGTGTATTACTAATCCCGCCCATGGAATCGCAGGTTTTTGAAAATACCGGCGATGGCCCCGTTACCTATTATGTGCTGATGTTCCGTTCTAAAAAACCGATGAACATGGAACGAAGTGCAAAAGCAGGCGGTACTCTTTTACTGAACAGGGATTCGCTAGCCTATAAAGAAGTGAATAACAAAGGCACCCGAAAATATTTTGACCGGCCCACTGCCATGTGTGAGAATTACGAGATGCACATCACATACCTGAAACAGAAAGGCCCCAGTCATGCACCGCACCAGCACGTGGATACCGAGATTATTTTAGTGATCGATGGCGAAACGGAAATGACCATCGACGGGCAACATTATACCGGCGGCCCCGGCGACATGTACATTATGGAAAGCGGAAAAATGCACGGCGTGGGAAATGCATCTGATAAACCCTGCAGCTATTTTGCTTTTAAGTGGCGGTAGCAAAATTAATCCTTCTCTATCCACAGAACAGAATTGCCGGTGCCGTATTCATTCTGCTCCCACAATTTATTGGCAGGGTCAAGGATCCATTTTCCATCCACTACAAATTTATACCGGCACTTGCCTTTGTTGAGGTGTGCTTTAAATATCCACTCATCGCCTTCTTTTTTCATCCGGAAAGAAACAGGGTTCCAGCTGTTGAGGTCTCCCGACACACAAACTGTTCTTGCATTGGAATATCCCTTTAACCGGAATGTAAAGTTGGGCGCTATTACCAGCACCAGGTTATTTTTGGTTATGGAGTCGGCGGTTTGTTTTCCATCTATCTTCAACCGGTATTCATAGTTGCCCGGCCCGATGGTGTAAGGAAGTTCCCAGCCTGTTTCTGTTTTATTCATGAACAGCTCATTGTCCTTCCAGTTGTTGAAGGATCCCATCAGTATCACTTTAGCAGCGTTCAGGTAGCCGCTTAATTTGAATATATAGGGCTTCCCGATCCGTATCACCGAATTATACTCATTGTATTCGTTGGGTAACTTATCCTTATTTGACGGATCGGTCAACCAGTTTCCGTCCACAATAAAACGGTAGGTATGTGTTCCTTCCGATAAGTAAACGGGCAGTTCCCACCCGGTGGCTGTATGCAGCATCACCAGGTTTCTTTCTTTCCATTGATTAAAACTGCCGGCGATATAAACCCGTTTGGCATTGGTATATCCTTCGAGGCCGAACGTATGGTTTGTTTTATAATAAACCGAATTATCGTTGCCCAGTCCGTCGTTCTCCACATTGGCATTATCCCGGTCAAGCGTCCAGTTTCCGTCGATCACAAATTTATAAAGGTATTTGCCGGGAGCAAGTTTCGTATTCGTCATCCAGCCGCTGTCGGTCTTTACCATGGGCAATGCCCCGTTTGTCCAGTCGGTAAAACTACCGGCCAGCAATACTTTACGGGCATTTGTATTTCCCCGGAGGAAGAAACTTACTGTTGAATCAACCACTGCAAACGGCGTTTTGTTCCTGAACCGGTTATACCCAAAATGCACCTGTGCCATGGGTACCGGTTCACTGCCCTTCTGAGTGAGGATTATTTTATCGGCAATGTTATTTATATTATCGGCGCTGAACAAAGGCTTACTGATCACAAACAGCTCTTTGTTATCAATGTCTATCTTCCAGCCAAGTTTTTTCAGTGTATCGGTTGAACCGGTACTGATACATGCCTGAAGATCCAGGTCGGCCAGTTCATATTTCACCACAAAACTGTCAAGCGATGCTTTTTGAATATTCTTACCAACGGCGATATACATCTTCCCGTTCCTGACCGTATATGAATTAACCGGCGCCTGCGCACTTGCCTGCAGGAATGCGAACAGGAGAATCGCTGTGCAACATGCACGTATCCTTTTTTTCAATATGCCGGTGATCCGCCTCATTTCCAGATGTACATTTTATTGGTTACAAAGTTAAATCCTATTTTATGCAATGAAAGAAAATCAAATCCTAAAATACCATCGATACAACTGTTATCGGCCAGGCAGGTCTTTTCCAGGTTGGTGATGATCACGGGCAGGCTGCCGGTAGACTGGTTTCCTATCTGCAGGTTGTTGAGGTTACCATACAGGGCTTCCACTTTCTTTTCCCCGGTTCCGGTAAGTTGAATACGACGTAAAATCTCTACGTTATCAAATATCTTATCCGGCAACCGGCTGTCGAGCAGGTTCGATAGCCGGTTG
>DAOQRQ010000302.1:0-4172 GCA_035355815.1 Ferruginibacter sp.
GTTGGTAAGCTGTTCGTATTTTTTTGTGCTTACGGCATAGCGCCAGAGATTCATACGTTGTTCGCTGCCGCGGTCGCTGAGGAAATAGATATAGTCGCCGTTCCACATCGGGAATTCGCTGCCGGCAGCTTCACTGTAAGAGATATTCTCAGAAGTATTGTTGCTGAAATTATAAAGATGGATCATCGATCTCCATCCGCCGCGGTAACGTTTCCAGTTTCGGAAAGCCTGTGATATGAACGTAACGGCCATCTTTTTCCCGTCGGGAGAATAAGAGCCGAACTCGGCATAAGCAAAGGGCAGTTTTTCTGCAGCGCCGCCGTTGGCAGGTATGGTATAAAATTGATTGAAACGGTTGCGTCCGCTTTCACGTCCCGATGCAAACAGCACTCTTTTGCCATCGGTTGTCCAGTCAACCACCCGGTCGGGCATGCCGTGCTGTGTTAAGCGAACGGGTATGCCGCCGTTTGAAGAAATGGTATAAGCATCCAGGTTGCCGTCGTAGTTACCGCTGAAGGCAATGGTTCTTCCATCCGGAGAAAATTTGGGAAAGCTTTCCACGCCGGCGGGGGAGCTGAGTTTTTCGGCCGTGCCGCCGCTTTTGGGCATTACCCATATATCGTTGCCGTAGGAAAAAACGATCTGTGTTTTGGATACATCCGGGAAGCGGAAAAGCCCGGCGTCTATCTGAGCGGTTGCCTGCAGGCTAATAACAGCAATGCAGCAAGAAGCAATCATTTTCTTCATAATGTCAGTTTTGAATTTTGAAAGGATAGGGAAGATAAGGCAAAAATGGAGAAAATGGAAGGCCGGGTCTGGTTTGAAGTTTGAGGTTTGAAGTTAGAAGACTCCAACAACTTCAAACCTCAAACTTCAAACCTGGAACCATTTACCGAAATAACTTTGTCCAATTAACATCCGCCTTTGCCTTTAGCGAAGCCTCATTCTTATTCCAGTCTTTAAGTGTGTTGTTGAAGAAGCGGTTGTAAAAGAGATAGAGTTTACCGTTGAGTACCTTAAATGTCTCCGGGTCGATGGAAACCTTTTCTCCTTTTTCGCCCATGGCATAGGCGCACCAGCCGCCGTACTCGGGTTCGTACCTGGAAGGGTTGGCTTTAAAGAGGTCTTTGTTGGTTGCAGAAGAAAAATAGTAAGTTACACCCTGGTAGTAAACAGCCGTTTCTTTTTTACCCTTTACGGCTTTGTTCTGGGTGAAATAGGAAACGGGATCGTATCCGTCGATGGCGATGCCATCTTCGAGGTTAAAATGTTTTTTACGCAGGCTGCCTGCATCCTGTGCAGCAGTTGCTATACTTATTAAACTGATAGCGGCAATAAGAAAAAGAGGTCTCATGATTATTTTTTTACAGGCAAAGAACGAAATAACTGGCTGTACGGTCTGTCGTATGTATGACAAAGGGCGCTGCTTGCCTGTTATGAAATTATTACTTTATTTCTGAACCCGGGTTATATACGGGTAAATCCGTTGTGTGGATTAATTCGTAGGTTTTTCAACCCGAAAAGTTTCGGTATTTTGGCCATATTGTTTTTCTTTGTTGTCATGCGGCTGACATGGGGACCGGCGGCGCTGGTATAATATTGCATCATTATGACAAGAAACATTTTTACCTGGTTATTGCGCATCATTGCCGCAGTGATCATGCTGCAAACCCTGTATTTTAAGTTCACGGCAAAGCCGGAATCGGTGGAGTTGTTTACCCAATTGGGAATGGAGCCCTGGGGGCGGATCGGAACAGGAGTGGCGGAACTGATCGCATCCATTCTTATACTGGTACCCCGTACCACACTGATGGGGGCTATTATGGGACTGGGCCTGATGTCGGGCGCTATCTTTTTTCATCTTACCAAACTGGGCATTTATTTTGGTGGTGATGCGGTATTGTTCAGTTATGCAGTGATCTGTTTTGTGTGTTGTGCAGCGTTGGTTGTTATTTACCGGAAAAATATACCTCAACTTTTAAAACTTAAGTTTTGACAAGTATTTTCAACAAATCAAACAATGCGTTGAGTGAGATCATCAGCCTGCTGGAGCAACTGCCTGCACAGGAAAGCTATACCGCACCCTGTCATGAACTGAGCCAGGCAACCATCGGGCAGCATACCCGGCACGTGATCGAACTCTATCAATGCCTGCTGGCAGGATACGAAGCTGCTGTGGTGAATTACGACGACCGTAAACGCAATAAACTTTACGAGAACAGCAGGGAAGAAGCCATTGCCGCGATCAAAGAGATACAAAGCGGCCTGGTGCGGCCCGATAAAGCCCTTGATGTTGTTTGCGGCGCCGAAGAACCGGTGATCATTGCATCCAATTACAACCGCGAAGTACTTTATAACCTGGAGCATTGTATTCATCACCAGGCCCTCATACGGGTGGCCCTTATTGCATCCGATACGGTTCCTGTATCCGATGAATTCGGTGTGGCGCCTTCTACCATACAATACCGCAAACAATGTGCACAGTAAGTTATGTGAGCCATAGCGGCCGGTCGTTCATTACTTCCAACCGGGATGAACATACCGGCAGAGAAACTGCTTACGCACCCGTGTTTGAATCGATCAACAATAAGCATATCATTTTTCCCAAAGATGCCAAAGCAGGGGGTACCTGGTTTGCCGCTTCCGAAGACGGGGTGGTAGCGGTACTGCTAAACGGCGCTTTTATAAAACACATGCCAGCGCCTCCTTACCGCAGGAGCAGGGGACTGGTGCTGCTGGATATCATCTCATCAAACAACCCATTTGAACTTATTGCAGCAATAGACCTTGGGCGGATCGAACCATTCACGCTCATCCTTCAGCAGTCAAACCGCCTTGCCGAATTAAGATGGGATGGAAACAGGAAGCATGAAAAAGAACTGGATGCAGCGGGTAATTATATCTGGTCGTCGGCCACCTTATACAGTGAGAAGATCATTCAGCATCGGGAAGAACTGTTCAACCGGTTCATTTCCGCCGAAGGGAGGCCTTCAGCAGAAATGATCGCAGCATTTCATTCCAATAATCATAACGATGAAGAGAATGGGTTCATCATTAACCGCAGCAGCGGTATGAAGACCTTCAGCATTACGCAGGCAATTGTGCAACCGGGTAAAATTGATTTACGCCATAACGACCTGTTGGCAAACAGGGAATTTGAAGAAACCATGTACATTCGTCCGGCGCTGATCAACCTTTAAGTGAAAAAGTTCCGCTTATATATACATAAACTAACGCACTGGGAATACTGGCCCTTTGATGTGGTTTATATTCCCATGTATTTTGTGTGGTTTTATTATGCAGCCCGGGCAAGGTCTTTCTTCTTTTTCAATGCAAGCAACCCGCTGATAGAGAATGCAGGGTTTTTAATGGAGTCGAAGAAGAAGATATACGACATCATACCGCCGCAATATATCCCCCAAACCATTTCATTTGTAAAAGATACACCCGCAACAGACGTGCTGAAGGGTATTGCGGCATCCGGCATCCGGTATCCCTGCATTGCCAAGCCCGACATCGGTTGCAAGGGCATGGGCGTACAAAAATGTTATTCCGATGCCGATATTGCTTCCTATGTATCCCGGATAAACATGAATTTTCTCATCCAGCAATTCATTGCCTGGCCCGAAGAAGTGGGTGTTTTCTACTGCCGCATGCCGGGAGAGGAGAACGGGTTCATCAGCGGCATTGTTTCCAAAGAGTTTTTGATACTGAAAGGAGACGGCGTATCCACCATTACGCAACTGCTGATGAAAGATCCCCGGTATCATTTTCAACTGGGCGCTTTACAAAAAATATATGGCGAAGAGCTGAACACGGTGCTGCAAAAAGATGAGGTAAAGAATATGGTGCCTTATGGCAATCATGCCCGTGGCGCCAAGTTTATTGATGTGTCGCATTGGGCCGATGAAACATTCACTGCCAGTTTCAATCATATTTGCAAACAGATACCCGAATTTTATTTTGGCAGGCTTGATATCATGTATAGTAATTATGAAGCGTTGAGAGAAGGAAAGAATTTCACCATCATTGAATTGAACGGCGCCGGCAGCGAGCCCACGCATATATACGATCCGAAGCATTCGGTGTTTTTTGCCTGGAAGGAAATTGCCCGGCATTTTAAATTGCTCTATAAGATCAGTGTAAAGAATCACCAGCGGGGGTTCCGGTAT
>DAOQRQ010000303.1:0-4168 GCA_035355815.1 Ferruginibacter sp.
GCTTTTGCTGGGGAGGCGCCATGTCGAATAACCTGGCGGTAAAACTACCGGGATTGAAAGCAGCCGTGGCTTTTTACGGAAGGCAGCCGGCTGCGGATGATGTGGCCAATATTAAAGCAGCGGTTCAATTGCATTATGGCGGACTGGATGAGCGGGTGAATGCCGGTATTGCTGCGTATGAAGAAGCCTTGAAGAAAAACAATACCCGCTACGAACTGTACATGTACGATGGCGTAAACCATGCCTTTCATAACGACACAGCGCCCAACCGCTACAACGAAGCCGCTGCAAAACTTGCCTGGCAACGAACCATTGAATTCTTTAAGAAATATGTGAAATAGGCTACGCACCATTCAGGCGGAAACCCTTCCGCAAAACATAAATGTGTAGCTTTACGTAAACAACAGGCATGAAGAAAATATACCACAGCGTACTGGCATTCATCATTTCCAGCGCTGCCTATGCACAAACAAGCATTAAGCTGGAAGATATAGGCAAACATATCGGCGACAGCGTTACGGTATGCGGCAAAGTAGATGATATGCGTTATTTCGAGTCTTCCAGGAACTCCCCCACTTTTTTAAACATCGGTGGTAAATACCCCAACCAGTTGCTTACCGTGGTAATATGGGGCGATGTGAGAAAACAATTCAAGACCAGCCCGGATGAATTAAAGGGCAAACAGGTTTGCTTTACCGGGCGAATCATACTGTATAAAAACAGGCCCGAGATCATTATTGATCAGCCGGAACAGGCAGTAGTGCAGTGATTTTTTCAGGTTAAGGTTGCAAATCAGTTACAGGTAAATAAAACAGTTCCCGGCCGGTGACCAGGAACTATTTCTATCATTACTCAAAACCCTGCCTTAATAGTCTTTCCTGCTTCCGTACATATAGCTGTTTTATGGAGGATAATTTCTTCCAACGTTGTATTAAAAGAGAGTTCTATCCAGCCATGGAAAATATTTCCGTTCTTTTTTACCTGCACCGGCAGGTAATGGTGGTTGGCCTGTTTCCAGGCTCCCTGCCAGGATGGGTTGCCCATCATTGGAACAATTTTTTCTGCCAGCAAGAGTGAGGTTACTTCCAGCCAGTTGTAACCCGGATGCTGGAGCATTACCTGGTCGCCTTTAGTAAGTATGGATGATTGATTATTTCCATCCTGGAGAAGCCTGCTTTCGGTACTTGAACTGATATAATACTGCCGGCGGTCTCTTTCCAGTATGGGATCGCCTACAAGCAAGGTACTTACCAGGAAATCATCGCTGCCGTCGCTGTTGATATCGATCTTTTTTATCTGTCCGAACCGGATGGATTCATCATGCAGATCGAGGTATTGCATCGGTGGATGCGGTATTGGCAGCGGGGTGGGTTTTGTTTTTTTGCAGGCGGCTAATAACAGAACTGCCAGTGCAACCGGGATGATCTTTTTCATGGCTATACTTTTTTGTTTCTGGCTGCAAGATGCCATGGCGGAACCGGAAAAAAATAATCTCCATGTATGAAATGACTAAAGTAGCGGATGAATTGCAGGCAACCTTTTTTTATTCACACAGTTTTATCTCATCCGTACTTTTGCTGCTGATCTGTATCTTATTTATCTTACCTGCCTTGTTGTAATACAATATCAGTATCCCATATCCCATCTGGAAAGCATCCCAGTTGGTATCTTTCAATTTTGGGTGGCCCAGCAGGTTGAAGAGGTTACTGCGGCTGGCGCCCATCAGGGCCGGGCTTAGTTTGCCTTTGAACTGATCTGTTATTTCAATGTACCTGCGCCCGGTAAAAAAAGAAATGCCCCGGTCTTTGTAAAAAACGCCGGCACACCTGGATACAGAATCGATCTCCACCACTTCGGTAAAACAAGGCAGGGTGGTCTTTATTTCTGCTATGGCCGATTTGGGATACAGGTCGTTTACACTGCCTGCCATCACATCCACTTCAATAACCGGGCAAACGGCTTTTGCTTTTAGCTGGGCCTGGCTAAGCAGGCACACAGCCAGTAATACAAATAAGAGAAGGAGGTTCTTCATGATCGTTCATTTTAGTGGTTGATATTGAAAAGAGGATACCGGGTACTATATAGCAAATACCCTGCTAAAAAATCAGCAGGGTATAATTGTTGCAACGTATTTTCTACCTTTCTAGTGCTTTCCGGCTCCACCCCACCAAAGCAGGTAACCTTTTAACTGGTAATGCGAAATAACCGTTTGGGCCGTAAGAGACACTTTCATTTCAGGAAGCATGTCTTCTTTCTTTACATCAAGGAATGTCATGGCCTGGCCGCAGGCAATAAATTTAGTACCGAGTTTTTTCAACTCCTCCACCACTTTTATATTAGGATTATCGGTCTTAAATTTTGCTTTATAATATTCATTGGTGCCAAATGCCTTTAGCGCACCGGCATGTACAACAATAACCAGTGATATCTTTTTAAGCGGTACTCCTGAAGCCACGTGCAGGTTAATAACCCTGGATACTTCAGCAAGCCCATAGTCCACATCTTTACTGGCAGAATCTGGATTAAGTGATGTCAGTTCAAAGAGGAATTTATAGTCCAGGGTGGGATCAGGTACTTCTGTTGCATCGGGTACGGGTATCACACCCGACCAATCGCCTGCCTTGATCACCGGGTATAAGGCACGGGCCGTTATCCTGTCCCATTTTTCTGTTTCCTTGAACTCCTTTTCGATCTTAACAGAATCGGCATGTATCGCTGCCTTAAGTGAACTGTCTTTTTGAAACTTTCTTACCGTAAGAATACTGTCGAGGTTTACATTTTGCGAGAATGAACTAAGGCATGCAAAACATGCCAGCATGAATAATGATAATTTGCCCATAAGTTTTAGTTTATGGAGTAAAATACATTAATATCCTATAGAATCTGAATAATCTTATGAAAATTTATTCATGATGCTTCAGTAACCCGGGGCGTACATTTATTTTCGGGTTCTCTTTTTTGTATTTTCTTTAAGCTTTGGATTCAGTGTCAGGGTTAATTTTACTTTCCCTTCCTCATTATTCTTAGCCCGAAGCCAGATATTCTTCGGGGCCTTACCAATACCTTTGTTTACCGGCATATCTTCTTCACTAAATTTTTTTTTATTGAAATTGCTGAAAGGAACCTGTAACAACAGATCGGTATTTTTTCCTTTGAGCCCATAATTACCTTCCAGGAAAAGCCGGAACACATTGCTTTCAATTTCCATCCGGTTAATGAACATATCGGAACCCTTGATGTCGATCCTTGTTTTGATCTCCGCAAAACGTACATCTTCCAGGTTTCTTTTCTTAAACACATAATTCTTCACATGGGCAAGCGGTGCAAAGTTCTGCAACCCCCCGTTTTTCAGTGAAAAATCAATGGTGCCTGAAAGGCTTTCCGGAACAAGCTTTCCTCTTCCATCAATACCTGCATTTATACTGGCAGTGGTGCTGAAATTCCCCTGCAGGTTCTTATGTGAGATATCTTCCAGTCCAAAGTCATCAAAGGCAAGGAACAGTTTTTTTACATCCACGTTGGTCACCTTCACCTTTACGCCCGCTGCATGTTTATCATTCCCGGTTTCTTCAATCTTTCCCAGCAGCCTGATATACCCCCCTGAGAGATTCATAGAAAGGTCAGGAATTTCCCAGTAACCGGTTCCAAACCGGATATCTCCTTCAAAATTCTTTGCCCGCAGGTTCTGGTGCCGGATGTCGGCAACTTTTACAAGAAGCCGGATGATGCCATTTTCAATAAGGTCATCAAATTTATTGCTCAATGCAGTAAGGTCCTGTTTAGACCGGCCCTTATTTACCCGTTGTTTTTTTGCTGCAAAAAGTGGTTTAAAGTCTTCGAGGTCCAGGTAAGGTGACCGCACAATGCATTTAAGTTCGGGTTGGCGGGTATGTTGTCCTGCTAAAAAATTGCGCCGGATATTTTTGCCTTCTGCTTCTATATGTATCTCATTCTTCAGATAGCTGCAGACAAACCCCGGAATACGGATGCTGTCTTTATAAAATTCAATATCGCCATTGCATTTTCTAAAAGTGAATCCCCGCGGTACATATTCAACTGTTCCGTTTGAAACGGATAATTTTCCCTCCATCTCAGCCAGCAGTGACCTATCCTTTGTTACCGGGCCGTCGTAAAACAAGTTTAGTTTAGCGGTGCCGTCCTGGAAACT
>DAOQRQ010000304.1:0-4158 GCA_035355815.1 Ferruginibacter sp.
TGGTAGCTCAGTTGGTAGAGCAATACACTTTTAATGTATGGGTCCTGGGTTCGAGTCCCAGCCAGATCACCAAAAAGGTCAGTTGTTTCAACTGGCCTTTTATATTGCCAGTAAACTGCAGCCCCTGATATCACTGGCGTCCATTCTTCCCAATACTTCAAAGCTTTCATTGCTGTGCAGGCGGCCGATATCATCGGTGGCGATAAAACTGCAACTGTATATATTGGCAAGGTCGATGATGTTGATGGCGCCGGTCAGGGGATGGTTGATGGCCGCTTCGGCACTCATTACATGAAAGGGGTCGTCTTCATCCCTTAGTAAGATCTTCATCCATGAAGGGCAATGAAAAATTCCATCGCCTTTTGAATACGCCTGCGATAATAATTCCGTCATCCCGTATTCGGAGTGTACCAACCCCAGTGCGAATTGTTTTTGTAACTGCTCATGTACCTGTTGCCGGGTCATCTCTTCCCGCCTTCCTTTCATACCACCGGTTTCCATTACAATGGTATGCCGCAGCTGCATGGGATACTTTTCTGCAAAGTCCAGCAAAGCATAGGTAACCCCTATAAGCAGGGTTGGCATTTTAAGCAGCTCGTTGTGCATGATGGTGCGGTGCAGTCTCTCAAGATCGTAGAGATAAAAACCACTTAAGGGGTTGGCGCTTGCCTTTATTAATTCGTCTGTCATCATCACCAGTGAAGAGTTGTTTCTTTCGAGGTATGAAGGTAACAGACCCAGTATGCATTTTGACCCTGGTGAGCCATAGAACTTCTCATAGCAGGTCATGAAACTTTTGCGATAAACAGCAAGGTCTTTCACCATATGCCTGCTGTTGATGGATGTAGTGGTTCCGCTGCTCTCAAAAACAACTTCAGGTTCAAACGCTGTGGTAGTAACCTCGTGTGTCTTAAAAAAAGAGATGGGAAGAAAGGGGATATTTTCCGGGCGGTCTACTGTTGCCATATCTGTATTGATCGCCTGGCAATATTGCTGGTAAACCGGGTTGTGTTCGTATTGAAAATGGAAGAGTTCCAGTGCCAATGCCGGAAAATTATCTGCCGAAGCAGCAAATACTTTTTTTTCGAGGTCTGTATTTTTAACGGTTTCTTTCACCGGCATTGACTAAATTTGATAAACAAAATAAAACGATGCGTTACGTTATACTATTTGCCTCTGTGCTGCTCTTTTGCACCGCCTGCAAGAAAGACAAATTTACAACGGCTCCTCAAATAAAATATAAATCCCTTTCGCACAACCTGGTGGACCTTTCGCCTACGAGCGCCGTGCCGGTGTTTACCCTGCATATTACTGATGCAGAAGGAGACCTGGGTATCAATGGAAACGACGTGGCATGGGTTTACATGAAAAACCTGCTCACCAATACATTCGATTCGGTGCCTTTTCCCGACCTGCAGCGGGCTGCCAAAAAGAATTTTGAAGCCGATATAGACGTAACCATCGATAAAGTGCTCCGCTGCCGTTCGTTGCCCGGTAATCCATTGCATACCGATACCCTGTTCTTTGAGTTTTATGTGAAGGATTTTGCCAAGAACAAAAGCAATGTGATCACCACGCCCGAACCAGTGTACTTCATATGTTTCTAAATGAAATGGCTTCATTTCATCCTGTCGCATTCCATTTTTGTTGCTATCTGTGCAGTAGGACTTGCTTTTCAAACGGGGCAATTGCTGCATGTTGACATCTCCTTCTATTTATACGGGTTTATATTCTTTGCCACTTTGTGCAGTTATAATTTTTACTGGATACTTAGCCGGTATGCATTTGCAGGCGATGAACCTTTAAATGCATTTCTAAAAAAAGAAGTTACCGGTATATCCCTTTTGCTTATTTCTGCCATTGGCTTTGCTGTTTGCCTGTTTCAATCCCCGGTGCAACCGGCGCATGTTGCTACGGCTGTTTTACTTACTGTGATCTATTCCATTCCGCTGCTGCCTGTCAGGGCCCTGCATTTTACCAGGAAGGCAGGGGTGCTGAAAACCCTGTTGCTGGCATTTACCTGGGCCTATGTTACTGCATTTATTCCCCTGCAAAAAGACTGGGCGCTTTTGAACGGCCCCGATGTATTCATTTTTACCCGGCGTTTTTTATTCATGCTCATGCTCTGCATCATTTTCGATAACCGGGATAAGGCCGTGGATAAGATCAGGGGCCTGCACAGCCTGGCAACCATTCTTAAACCCAACCAGCTTCTTCTGGTCATCGCCTTTGTATTTATCGTTCTGTTCGGCACCAATTTTTTGTCGGTGAGTTATGGCATCAGCCTTAACCAATCCATTGCCCTGCAAACATCAACCATTGCATTGCTGATCGTTTATTTCTTCAGTACCCGCAGGCAGGGCTATCTTTTCTATTATTTTATTGTGGATGGTTTGATGTTGTTTTCCGCTTTGGCAACTTTCATAGCCGGTATTTGATTAATTTTGCCGTAAACCCATCAATATGGCAACAGCTAAAAAAGCAAGATCGATCCTCAGCGAAAAGTCGTACTCCTTTTTAAAGAATTATATAAACAACCCTTCTCCAACCGGGTTTGAAAGCAGCGGTCAAAAACTATGGCTGGAGTATATCCGTCCGCAGGTGGATACAACATTTACCGACCCTTATGGAACAGCGGTTGGTGTGATCAATCCCAAGGCTCCGTTTAAAGTGGTGATAGAAGCGCATGCCGATGAAATAAGCTGGTTTGTGAATTATATTTCTCCCGAAGGGTTGTTATACCTGAAGCGCAACGGGGGAGTGGATCACCAGATCGCTCCATCGATGAGAGTGCTTATTCATGGGAAGAAAGGAATGGTGAAAGCGGTGTTTGGCTGGCCGGCCATTCATACAAGGATGGGAGGGGCTGATAAAGAAACACAACCGAAGGTGGATAATCTCTTTCTGGACTGCGGGGCAAGAAATAAGAAAGAAGTGGAATCGCTGGGTATCCATATAGGCGCTGTAGTAACCTACGAGCAGGGGTATGAGGAGCTGGCGTATGATTACCTGATCGGCCGTGCATTCGATAACCGCATTGGCGGATTTATGATCGCCGAAGTGGCCCGCCTGCTGAAAGAGAATAAGAAGAAGCTTCCTTTTGCTTTGTACGTGGTAAATGCTGTGCAGGAAGAGATCGGTTTGCGTGGGGCCGAAATGATCGCAAGAAGGATCAAACCCGATGTGGCCATCATCACCGATGTTACACACGATACCACTACGCCGATGATCAACAAATTAATAGAAGGTGAATGCAGTTGCGGTAAAGGACCTTCCCTTACCTACGGCCCGGCTGTACATAACAAACTGCTGGACCTGATACAGGCTGCCGGCGTAAAAAACAAGATACCCATGCAATACCATGCGGTAAGCCGCAGCACCGGTACCGATACTGATTCGTTTGCTTATGCCAACGACGGTTGTCCTTCGGCCCTGATCTCTATTCCCCTTCGCTATATGCATACCACCGTGGAAATGCTGCATAAGTCGGATATTGAGAATACCATCAGGCTGATGTACGAAACATTGCTGACCATCACCCCAAAAACAAAACTTAGTTATTTTTAATCAAGGATAAGGAACAATATGGAAGACCGGTTTTTAAAATACTCAAAGCTTTATGTGCTTATCTTCCTGTTATTCCTGCTGGTGCCTGTATTGATCGGGTTGTTCATCTTTTTATTCTGGGGTTTTTCAAAATTGGTCTCGTCAACCCTTGTTGATATCATATTCGGACTTGGTATCATTACCATACCCCCGGCGCTTTTTGCAACCGTACATTTGATATTCTTCCAAAGAACAAAGAAACACCCGGTTGCATGGGTCCGTTATATATCCTATGTTTTTTTTGCAGCAGGGATACTCAGCAGCATTTTTGTTTTAGTGACCGACCTGGTCGCATTCTTTACTCATTATTATACCGATATAGCAGCGTACAACTGCTACAGCCTTATTTATATGACAGGCAATATAGCCGGGCTTTTTATCATTGCCCTGCTCCAGGCTTTTACCACCCAAAAAGAAGTTGACTGGATGGACCGGAAGCGATGACCGGGTTCAGCAGGTGTAAAATAAAAATTCCCCTCCCGTGGAAACGGGACGGGAATTTCTTTAACCCTTAAACAACCAACATGAATCTGTTGATTAACTTAACCAAAA
>DAOQRQ010000305.1:0-4153 GCA_035355815.1 Ferruginibacter sp.
TACCTCGACTCCGCATTCGTACCTCGACTCCGCTCGGTACTTCCCCTTCACTCCCTTCGACTTCGCTCAGGATAGTAAAAAGAATTGCTATCTTTGGTGGCAGAATGACTCCCGATTATCCACATAAACTCTTTTCCGACAAGCGTAACAACTATTCCCTGTTGATGCTTACGCTGGCCATGGATTCGGCCAATTGATTTGAATACAGCCTGGAAAGCTATTTTTTATTTCAAATTAATTATAATGGAAACAACAACCCTTCAGTCTTCAGCAAGTAACAGCAAAACTGATTTTCTTCCCCTGCAGGGAACAGACTACGTAGAATTTTATGTTGGTAATGCCAAGCAGGCGGCACATTTTTATAAAACCGCTTTCGGTTTTCAGTCATTGGCCTATGCCGGTCCCGAAACTGGCATGAAGGATAAAGTAAGCTATGTGATCCGCCAAAACAAGCTAACGTTTGTATTAACCACCCCCTTAAGAAGCGGTAATGCCATTGCCGATCATATTTATAAACACGGCGATGGTGTGAAAGTGCTTGCGTTAAAAGTAGAGGATGCCACAAGTGCTTTTGAAGAAACAACCAAAAGAGGCGCTAAAGCCTATCTTGAACCAACCGTTTTAAAGGATGACAGCGGCGAAGTGGTATTGAGCGGGATACATACTTATGGCGATACTGTTCACCTTTTTGTAGAGCGGAAGAATTATGCCGGCGCTTTTATGCCGGGCTTCCGGGAATGGAGATCAAATTATAACCCGGCAGAAACGGGTTTATTATATGTAGATCATTGCGTGGGGAATGTGGGATGGAACCAGATGAATCCCTGGGTTAAATTCTATGAAGACGTTATGGGCTTCCGCAATATCCTCAGTTTTGATGATAAGGACATTTCCACCGAATATTCTGCCCTGATGAGTAAAGTAATGAGCAATGGGAACGGCTATGTAAAATTCCCTATCAATGAACCGGCAGAAGGAAAGAAAAAAAGCCAGGTGGAAGAATACCTGGATTTTTACAATGGCGAAGGCGTTCAACACGTAGCCATTGCCACCAATGATATTGTTAGTACCGTAACCGAATTGCAGAACAGGGGAGTGGAATTCTTATCGATCCCATCCAGCTATTACGAAACCGTTCTGGACCGGGTTGGAAAAATTGACGAAGACCTGGAACCGTTACAAAAATTGGGTGTATTGATAGACCGGGATGAAGAAGGTTACCTGCTTCAGATATTCAGCAAGCCATTGGAAGACCGGCCAACTTTATTCTTTGAGATCATTCAACGCAAGGGCGCCAGAAGCTTTGGAAAGGGTAATTTTAAAGCCTTGTTTGAAGCGCTGGAAAGGGAACAGGACGCAAGAGGTAACTTATAAAAGATTAATAGTTAAACAGAATAATCACATGATAACCATGTGGTTATTTTTGTTTTTAGATGGCCTGTTTGTGGGATTAAAGACCAGATGCTTTTATATTCAATTATTTTTTTTACTTTTAAAGTCGCAACAAAATAATCCACACAAATTAATGGGCCGCTTAGTTTTACGATCATGTCTGACGGTATTCATTGCAACTTTTGCAGGGTATGCCTGCTATTCGCAAACGGCATTCAACGATAATCAAAGGAACAATTACCGGGTAGGCGGAACGTTTAACAGGCTGGAAGATTCGTTAAAAAAGCAGTTCGAAGACAGGCACCTTGCCTGGCCTCCTCAATCGGTATATATCCGCTCGTTCAAGTACGATCGGCAATTAGAAGTTTGGGTGAAGAATGAAGGAAAAGAAACATTCAAGCTTTTTAAAACGTACAAGGTTTGTATGCAAAGCGGCACCACGGGACCAAAAAGAATGGAAGGCGATTACCAGATACCCGAAGGCTTCTATTACATCAACGAATTCAATCCAAACAGTAAATACCATTTATCACTCGGCCTTAATTATCCCAATGCATCCGACAGGATACTGAGCGATTCCATTCGCCCCGGCGGTGCTATTTACATTCACGGTAATTGTGTTTCCACCGGCTGCATAGCCATCAGCGATCTGCCTATCGAAGAGTTGTTTATCATTACCAGCCGGGCCCGGACAAATGGCCAGGATTTTATTCCCGTGCATGTTTTCCCGGTGCGCTATGATGTGAAGAAATCAATTCAGTACCTGGCCGAAACAACCATCCGCAACCAGGCCATTCAGAAATTCGCCATCAAGCTCAAAGAAGCGTTCGACTTTTTTGAAGAAAGAAAGCAACTTCCCGTTATCATGGTAAACAGGTCGGGTGAGTATGTGATCAATTAACGCATCAGTACCTGTACCGTTTCGGGGGTACGCTGCATCAGCAATACTGTTTTTCCCTTTGTAAGTTCCTCGTATTTTTCCCTTGAATAATGCCGGATGGTCAGCAACGTAAGATTCTTTTCCAGCTGCACATCAAATATCTCCGAAGCAGCCAGCGCCAGTTTTTCGATCTTTTCTGTTTTATCATCCAGGCAGCATAACAAACTTACCGCCCCGTTCTGCGAAAGATTGGGCCGTATCTTGATATGCGAAAACATCTCGTGCAGCTGAGCGATCGGTTTTTCTTCCACGAATGAAAAATCTTTGGAACTTAATTCCATCAGCACCTGGTTCTTCTTCAATACAATAATGGGCGGCAGGTTATGCACCGGTTTATGGCTGATGACCGTACCGGCGATCTCCGGTTTTAAAAAGCAACGCACATGCAGCGGAATATTCTTATTCTCCAGGGGCTTGATGGTTTTGGGATGGATCACCTGTGCGCCATAGTACGCCATCTCCACCACTTCCCGGTAACTGAGTGCATCTATTACCTGTGCTTCGGCAAATTCTTTCGGGTCGGCATTCATTACGCCTTCCACATCCTTCCAGATGGTCTGGCTTTCGGCATTTAAGATATTGGCAAAGATGGCGGCGCTGAAATCACTTCCTTCCCTTCCCAGGGTGGTGCTTTCGTTCTCATCCGTAGCGCCAATAAAGCCCTGTGTTAATACAATATCGTATTCAGCAAAGAGGGGTTCCACTTCGGCGGTTACTTTTTGTTTTGTATAATTCCAGTCAATGGCCGCATCCCGGAAATTATCATCCGTTCGCACAATATCCCTAACATCGATCCATTTGTTTTTTATACCGGCCTCGTTCAGGTAATTACTTACCAGTGATGTGCTCAGCAATTCGCCGCAACAAACCACCTGGTCGTAATAATAATCGTATTCCTTCACCGGTTTATCGTGCAGCAGCCATTCCACTTCGGTAAAAAAATCTTTCAACTGGTTTTCGGCCTGCAGCCAGTTGATGCTGATGAGGTATTTAAGCAGCGTAAGATGCGAATCCTTTACCTGTTCAAATAATTTCAATGCATCTTCCTTTCTTCCTTCAAAAAAGGCATCCACCACTTTTTCGAGCGCATTGGTGGTTTTGCCCATGGCAGAAATGATAACGAGTATCTTTTCTCCGCTGTACGACCGTAAAATATTCCCGGTATTCTGTATCCTTTCTGCCGTATTGATACTGGCTCCGCCAAACTTAAAAACCTTCATTCGTTGTGTGTTGATTGAGTAAATTGGGTTAATTTAGCCCTTGTAAAATGATTGCAAAAATCGTTAATCTTGCCCAATAAAGGAACAATTGCTTAATCAAATAAATCATCATGATCATCAACCGCAGAATACAAACCCTGGATGAATTCACCATCCAGCAAATGAGGGATTTTCCACATGCCACCGGCGAACTGGCCGGCCTGTTGCGGGATATTGGCCTGGCGGCAAAAAGAGTGAATGTGGAAGTGAACAAGGCGGGGCTGGTGGATATTTTAGGCGATGCCGGAAGCATCAACGTGCAGGGCGAAGAAGTGAAGAAACTGGATGTGTATGCCAATAACCAGTTTGTGGGCGTGCTGCAGCACGGCATCAGCTGCGCCGGCATCGGCAGCGAAGAACTGGATGATATTGTTGTGTTTGACGATCCCGTTAGCAATAACAGTAAATACGTTTGTCTTTTCGACCCCCTGGATGGCAGCAGTAATATTGATGTGAATGTTTCCATCGGTACCATCTTCAGCGTTTTCAGGCGGGTGAGTGAACTGGGCAAGCCAGCCACCAAAGAAGATTTCCTGCAGCAGGGAAATAAGCAGGTGGCAGC
>DAOQRQ010000306.1:0-4141 GCA_035355815.1 Ferruginibacter sp.
GAATGCAGATACGGCCAACCCGGTTCCACCAATGGTAGTCTGCATTTTTTTTCCGTTCACCAAAACCACATCCGCATAATGCAATACTTTCTTCGCAAATCCTGTTCTTGAATAATTTGAATAGCAATAGGCAAATGGGCAATACCAGTGATCATCGGCAGAACTCATTAACTCTGCTACGGCAATGGGGTTATTGTTAAACATATTCTTATCAACCAGTGCATACAGTTCTTTCATGGCATCAATTGCCCGTAAACCGGTTTCGGCATCAATTATTTCCTCCTCGTTTACAAATGGCGTATTACCGTGTGCAATACAAAAACTGTAAAAATTCATCAGCATATCAATAGCAATACCCGGTACTGCCACCCTACCCATTTTGGCCAGGGCAATAACCTCCTGCCAGGTTTGCGGGAGGGAAATATTGTTTTTATCCAGCAGGTCTTTTCTGAAACTGGCAGCAGGCGTTGCCGCATCAATGGCTAAAGCCCATTGCCCATTGTTATAATTATAACTGGCATGAGAGTATCCAACGGAATTTTCCAGCTGATCCTGCAAATATTCTTCCGTCAGGTATTCGTTTAACGGCAACACACAGTTGGTGGCGGCTGCACAACCAACCCAGGGATGGTCGATGATCAGCAGGTCATATTCTTCCGTTAATTTTTCAATGGGGAAATCGGCAAATTCCTGGAGTGTTCTTTTCTTCCACCGGATCTCCACATCCGGGTGCAGCTCGTTATAACGTTGTGAGGCGGCCAGCAACGGCGTAATGCCCCTGCTGTGCGCCCATGTTATGCCGTTTAAAACGATCGCTGCCATTGTGGTCAAACTGCTTTTTTGTTAACCAGTAAAATATGTTCGCAAACCATCACCAGTTCGTTGTGCTGGTTAAATGCTTCCACCAGTTCTGTTACCAGGCCAAAACCCGGTTTTTTATGCTCGTTCTTGTCCTTTATAGAAACCGTAACCCTGATCGCATCGTCAATAAAAACAGGTTTGATAAAACGAAGCCTGTCGTATCCATAGGTCATGGCCGATTCGTTCACAAAATCGGCGGTAAGTCCGATTGCGATGGTAAAGATCAGCGTACCATGAGCGATCCTTTTTTTAAAAGGCTGTGTTTTACACCATTCTTCATCCATGTGGTGAGGAAAGAAATCGCCGGATTCCTTTGCGTGAAGATCTATATCGGCTGCCGAGATCAGCCGCTCCTTTGTGTAACGGGTATCCCCTGGTTCAAATTCTTCAAAATATTTTTTAATAAACATGTCAGATCACCGTTGAGCAGTTTGGTTAACCGGTATTTTTTTGTGGGCTGGTTACAAAGCGTAGTCAGCATGCAGCGATACTGTTTGTAACTGAAATGCGATACAAGCATACGACATCATACAGCAACCGGGTCCATTTAAAAAACCGTTTTACAATCGTTGGCCTGCAACGTTCCTGGCTTAAAGAAACACCTGCAAAACAGAAGATCAAATTATAACCATGTTACAACCCATTCAATGTAAGGTTTTACTGTAATGATGGCAGATTTTACTATTGGCCAGGGAAGATAAATCACAAAGCCGGGCTTTAAACTGAAGACAGAAGGAAGATTAAACAGTTCCGGATCAGTATAAATACTGCATGCACTATTCCGGCCAACCGTTTTGCAGCGCCGGCCAAATGAAAATGGCTATCTGAAAAACAGTCAAAAAAATATACGGAAGCAGCAATGGAAGCAAAGCTTACTTTTAATGCGGCTATTTTCAAATTGTCATTTGTAGCGAGATCTTTTCAACAGCATTCTTACAGGTGTAAAGTGCTTCGTTTACCGGCCTAAAGGGATTGTTCATTGATCAATCCCTATTCATTTACAGACGATATAAAAAAGGCTCACTATGGTGAGCCTTTGTGGAGCTGTCGAGAATCGAACTCGAGTCCAAACATATTCGCCGTAAGCTTTCTACATGTTTATTTATGCATTGGTTGTAGGGAAACGGCAGGAGCATAACAAACCAACCGGATCCTTAGATGAATGGTCTTAAGCCGCGGTCACATCATTCCACGGCAGCATCCTGTTTTGTTTTTGAGTCGGCGGCGGAACATGGTAACAGAACTGACCTGTTCGGCGGCCCATATGGATGTTAATCTATCGATTAAGCAGCCATGGCATACGAAGTATTGCCATTTAAAGTTTCGTATTCAAATTAAAGTGCTAATTACGCAACGCACTACATGCTTACACTTACAAAGATCTATGCTGTCAAAACCGGTCAGCCCCGGATCTGTCAACACACAAAAATACGAAAAGAATCCCGAAGCAGACCCGGGAAGAATGAATCCAATTTGTGATACCTTCATTTTATAAAATATACTGATGCAGCCGGCTACTTATTACAATCAACGACTGAAAAACCTCGGGGATGAGCTGAACCTATTGCTTAAGAAGAAAGCAGCGCTTGCCTGGTTTCGGCTTGCAACAATTATTGCATTGGCAGTTTCCGTATACCTTTTGCTCCCTGCTGGCTGGCTATACCTTACGGTTGCTTCCCTGCTCTTACTTACTCTCTTTATACGACTGGTTTTTACCGACCTCGAAAACAGGTCGGCAATAGAACATACCAACTTCCTTATTGCCATTAACCAGGATGAATTAAGAGCGATTGATCATGATCATTACCGGTTTCCCGATGGAAATGAATACATGCCTAAAGAACATGCATATGCCAACGACCTCGACATTCTTGGTCATGCCTCGCTTTACCAATACCTGAACCGCACCCGCTCTGAGATGGGAAGCGGCACTTTAGCTTCCTGGCTGTTAAATCCTGCTGATGAAATTATCATTTTACAAAGACAGGCTGCCGTAAAGGAATTGGCTGCACAAACGGAATGGAGACAAAAATTACAGGCCTACGGTGCGGCTAAAAAGATACAAACAGCCACCCTAACCCGTTTGCAGGAATGGTTTAAAGAGGAAGACAGGTTCATCAACAATAAACTATGGGGCTGGCTCAGGTACCTGCTGCCGCTCGTTATGCTTACGGTGATAAGCCTGAACATGGCGGAACTGGTTAACAACTACGTACGGAATTATTTCCTGCTTGCATCCGCCCTCTTTGCTTTGTACATGAGTAAAAAAGTTACCCCGCTTCACCAGCAGGTTTCAAAAATGACCGGTGAACTGGATGTACTGAAAGACAGTATACAGCTGATAGAACAAACAACATTCAATGCTGAATTTTTACAAACCCTTCAGTCGCCGTTCAATCAGCAGAACGAAAAAGCATCTGCAAAACTAAACCGCTTAAAGAAAATACTGGAGCGGCTCGACCTTCGTTTTAATTTCATTGTATTTATCCCGCTGGATATATTGCTTCAGTGGGACCTGCAGCAGGCCATCGCCCTGGAAAAATGGAAACAACAAAATAAAGAACATGTGCTGCACTGGTTTGATGCCCTCGGTGGTTTTGAAGCAACGGGCAGCCTGGCCACTCTATCGTTCAATCATCCTGACTGGTGTTTCCCTGTTTTTAAACAGGATCATTTTTTTATAGAAGGAAAGAATGTGGGCCATCCCCTGATACCTGTTGAAAAGCGGGTGAACAACCCGGTAAAAATTGATAAGGCCGGTGAACTGATGCTGGTAACCGGCAGCAATATGGCCGGCAAGAGTACGTACCTGCGCAGCATCGGAATCAATACCATACTGGCAATGGCCGGGGCTCCGGTATGTGCCGGCTATTTTTGTTTATCGCCTGTGCAGATCATCAGCAGCATGCGCATTGCCGATAACCTGGAAGAAAGCACGTCTACTTTTTACGCCGAACTGAAAAAGCTGAAGACGATCATCGACAAGGTAAATAACAACGAAAAGGTTTTTATCCTGCTGGATGAGATATTACGGGGCACCAATTCGCTTGACCGGCATACCGGCTCAGTGGCGCTTATTAAACAACTGGTAAAACATAATGCCGCCGGCATCATTGCCACCCATGATGTGGAGCTTGCAAAAATGAAGGAAGAATACCCGGTAAATATTTTAAATCATCATTTTGATGTGCAGGTAAGTAACGACGAACTTTATTTCGATTACCAGCTGAAAGAAGGCATCTGTAACAGCCTGAATGCTTCTATATTGATGAAGAAGATC
>DAOQRQ010000307.1:0-4139 GCA_035355815.1 Ferruginibacter sp.
CAAACTATTTTAACCTTTCCCTAAAGGTTTTGTTTCTATCTTTCTTGGAAACAAAGTACAATGCGATATATAACTTTAGCAATTGGTGTATTCCATATATTTTCTTCCTGTGTAGATAAATCAAATAATGCCTTAACAGTATTCAGGGCTACAGATGAAGGACTCCAACAATCAGTAAAAACAATTGCTATTACCAATAAGATAATTTACCGGGCACTTGAGGATAGGTTGACTGACCCTGATGCCAAGGTAATAGCAGGAAACTGGTACCCGAAGGCAATAGTAGTAAAATCGCTTTCTGACAGTGTTGTTAAATACATAGCAGGCTTAAAGGAAGAGTTAAAAAATGAAGCCGGTACTAATGATCAGGGTGATAAGTTGTCTTATAAAGAAGACAATTCGAATGCGGTTAATCATTTATTCAATGATCATGAAAAGGGTAAAGAATTATTTGATAAACTGCTAAGATACAGGCAGGAGATATTGGCAATTGACCCGGAGTTGACCAAAGCAATTTATCATACTATTTTAGTATTTGCAGGTGGATTTGATTATACGAAAACCGGCTCGGCAGCATTTACAAAAACTTTTGTAAATGATATTCCTGCTGTTGCTGCACTGGCTATGTTGAGTAAGTTTGAGAATAACATAAGGATAAATGAAAATGTACTTGTTAGTTTTTGTCTTAACAAAACATATCCTGTAATGATTATTGATGATTTCCCTATGCCACTTGTTTCCCTGAGTAGTAATACTGTTAAGCCCGGGGCTGAGATTGAAATAACAGCCGGTATTGGGGCCTTCTCGAGTAGCGCTAATCCGAAAATTACTGTAGATGGGAAATCTGTTGTTGTTGATGACGGAGTCGGTATATACAAATTAAGGGCTTCTATGAAACCGGGAAATCATTTTGTACGAGTTGTTATGACTTTTATAAAGCCAGGTGGAGGCACGATGACTTTAGAAAGAGAGGTTCGATATACTGTTACTGAGTAAAAATTTAAGGTTGAGTAATTTTATTTACTGCTTAATTTGAACCCGGGCGATAATCATACTTCTTTACAATCGTTTCATCCGCCGCATAATTTTCCGGTGCTACTTTGGCGATCTGCGCCTGTATGCATTTCCATTCGCCGTTCTCTTTTATATAGGTATCGGTGTACATCCAGAAGCTGATCATTTCTTTCCCCTCTTTTATTTCAATGCATTTGTTTTGTGAATGAATCAGGGCGGTGTTTCCGAATATGCGGATGTCCTCATCCCGGTAATCCCAGTACACAATACCATTGAAGCCATGCGCCCAGTTGGCCAGGTAATCTTTGCGGGCCGTGTATTTGCCGGTGCTGCTCACGTGAATGAAATCGCGGTGAATGATACGGCTGTGCGAAGCGGTATCATTGGTTACGAAATTATGGATGAACGCAGCATTGAGTTTTTTAAGTACGTCCAGTTCTGTTTGCTGCGCTTCGGCTCTTAGTAATCCAAGGGTCATCATGCTCACGTTAAATATCTTTTTCATTTTCAAATGGGTGGTTTTTGAATGGCTGAAACTTTTGCAGTCCCGTCTTATTCTGTTATCAATAATTGCTCGAAGAAAGCCCCGATATTATTCATCCTGTCTACGAATTGTATCTCCAGTATCCAATGCCTTTTGTTCCCCTGCTTATCCCGCAGGAAGATGCTGCTGTGGTTGTCGGGGTGAACATCCAATCCCATGTCGGCCGGATCGTCTGGTTGTTCATGCGGAAAGCGCCCAACGATATGCCCGCCTATATCTCCGCCAAATTCCCATCCGTATTTTTTTGCCAATTCCGTAACGTACTGAAAATATTCAGCGCCGGTAAGATCGGTTTGCCTGGCATACCATTCATTCGCTTCCTGCCAGGCATCTTCCACATCTTTTTTCAATTTCAGTTTTAACGGGTCGTTGCCGATGACATAGGTTCTTCCCAGGTCGGCTTCCCAGCCGTTGTAGATGGGGCCAAAGTCCAGGAACACCATATCGTCATCCTGTATAACCCGGTCTGCCGGATTTCCATTGTAGGGATGAAGGGTGTTGGCGCCGGCCCGTACAATTTTTTTATGCCAGAAGTTCTCGATGCCAAAAAGTGTTTTGGCAAGCGTAACTATTTCACTGGCCAGTTCACTTTCCGTTTTTCCGGGAACTATTAATCCCCGCTGCTCAACGGCAGTAAATAATTCTTTTGCCTTTTGTTCGGCAATGAGCAGGTTTTGTCGCACTTCGTCCATCATGTTGTTTTTATGAAGTGCAAAACTAAAAACCAGGGAAGAAGGTCACTTGTGAAATCCTGCTGTTTTTTTCCGGCTTGTTCGGAAGGCGGAAGGGGAGAGTTTGTATTGCTTTTTAAAAGCGGCAGAAAAATAATCGATGCTGTTAAAGCCCGACTGGAAGGCGATATCGGCAACCGGTAACGCTGTAGCCAGCAGCATTTCGGCATGTTTCAGCCGCATCCCCTGCAGGTATTGATAAACCGGGTAGCCCGTAAATGTTTTGTATACCCGGCTGAAATGAAAAGGACTTATATGGCAATGGCCAGCCAGTTCTTCCAGGGAAATATTTTTAGAAAGATTTTCGTTGAGGTATTGCTTTGCCTTTTCAATGGTAACCAGGTGATGCTTCTTCAGCTTTGCAGGAAGCGCCTGTGGCATTTCATAATTGGTAAAGCGGGATAATACTTCTTCCAGCATCTCCATTACAATACCATCCATCTCCAGTTTATCCGGTGATACATGCTTTGCCGCCTGCAATAATGAATAATGAAGCTGCTCCAGCTGGGGACTTGTTTTCAAAAGCAGTGACTGTATGTCTTTATTGGAAAAGAACCAATGGGCTTTTAAATGAAGTTGTTCCCCGATGTCTTCGTAAAAGGCTTTTTTAAAAATGATGATGCTGCAATGATCGGGTGTTTCGCCCGGGTGGGTTACCGTATAATCATAACCGGGCTTGCTGATGAGTACGGAGCCGGTATACGTATCCAGCGATGCCCGGAATGCATTGTAATAAAAATTACCCGACCGGGTTATGCAAAGAGAAAGGTGCTCATTGTATTCCCTTTTCGACCTGGTGCATTCATTGCACAGGCATTTGAAATCGCATATTTCATAGTAGTCAGAAGAGAACAGTATGTGTACCTCGGCTTCCATACCAATTAAACATTGAGCGTTGAAGATTGATTATTGAATGTTCTTCTTTTGCAGTTAATGTTCAATATACAACTAACAATGTTCAGCTCTCAATGAATGGGCATTCCGTTATAAAACAGATGCCGTTGAATATTGAGAATTGAACATTAATCCTTGAATATTTCCGGGTTAAGGATTACCTGAAATTTCCCCTTTCTTTAGCAGCATAGGTTCTCTTTCTTCCTTCATCACTCGGTCTTTTAAAACCGCCGTCGGCTTCATTCATACGGATGGTGCGGTTGTTGTAGCGCTTTCCGTCGATGGCTTTGATCATCTTTCCGGCAGCATCTTTGTCGATCTCCACCCAGCTGTTCATATCCCTCATATCGATCTTGCCGAGTACTTCCTTTTTCAGGTTGCTTTCGTCCAGGATGAACTGTAGGAAACTGGCTTTGTAAAAACCGTCCTTGATTCCGAGGTTGATGAATAAACGGGTATACCCGCTGTCACGCCTGTTGAAACTGGTTCTTTCCTTTCTGCTGCCGTTCATATCCTCCCTGCCTGGTTGTCTTCTGTCGCCTCTTGCATCAGCACGGTTGAGGTCTTCTGCATTTTCGTAGTATTTGAGGAAATGATTGAATTCCAAAGCAGCCACCCGTTGCAATACTTCTTCTTTGCTTACTTCGGCAAACTTTGTCATCAGGTCGGGCATGTAGGTTTCGTAATCACCATGACTGACATCAGCCTGCATCAGTTTATCCATGAAATGGAAGAACTGCTTGCGGCAAACATCTTTACCCGAAGGAATATCTACTTTATTGAATTTTGCATTGATCATCCGCTCCAGCGATTTGATCTTATAGCTTTCCCTGCTGTGACAAATGGAAAGACAAATACCCGTTTTGCCGGCACGGCCTGTACGTCCGCTGCGGTGGGTGTATACTTCCATATCATCGGGTAATTCGTAATTGATCACATGGGTGATCGCATCCACG
>DAOQRQ010000308.1:0-4129 GCA_035355815.1 Ferruginibacter sp.
GCTGTTTCGCAAAAATTATTAAAGACCAAAAAAACCAGCTATGTAGCTGTGGAGACCTTACCCGGTTTTGCCGTTCGTATCGCTAAAGGCAAATTGAATATCTACAGCCGCAAATATTACAATGGTAATGTTGCAGTAACTGAATACTTTCTGCAATCGGGTGATGAGGGCGAGATCGTTGCCTATTCTCCGGAACTAATGAAAGAGCTGATAAAGGATAATACAGCTGCGGTGGACTATTACAACAGCAAGGTGAAGGTTTCGCCTAAATCAAGGAAGTTGCTGACCACGGCAAATATGTACAACAACCCCGATCCATACTTGTCAAAAAATTAATAAGACGGTCTTCTCCGAATAGTTTTTGAGAATATGCCGACAAGCTCACCATGGCTGAAATAGTGCCAGGCTGGGCTTGTCGGCTTTTTATACCGGTCAGTTCAGCACCGCCAGCCTGTCGTTGTTCAGGGGCATGCTGTTGCTGTGATCTTTTACCACATTATAAAGAGTATCCCGTTCAACGGGCCGGCGCTTTGCCTGTTTGATAAGCATCACCAGTTCTTCTGTGGTCATGGCCGGGTTCTGTTCTTCGCTGCCTGCCATGCTGTATATCTTTGTAGAGTCATCAATGGTGCCGTCGATATCATTTACCCCAAACGAAAGGGTGAGTTGTGCATTCTGCCTGCCCAGCATCGGCCAATAGGCTTTCAGGTGGGGGAAGTTATCCAGGTATATCCGGGCTATGGCATATAAGCGCATATCTTCTGTAACGGAAGATTCGGGTACATGACTCATGGCATTATCCTGGTTGCGGAATTTCAGCGGAATGAATGTGTTGAAGCCGCCGGTCTTATCCTGCAGTTCTCTCAGCCTTCTCATGTGATCGATCCGGTGTTCGAATTTTTCAATATGGCCATACAGCATAGTGGCATTGCTGTGCATGCCCAGGTTATGCGCCGCTTCGTGAATGGCCAGCCAGCCGGTTGCATCTACTTTATCGGCACATATCTGTTCCCGTATCTCCGGGTGAAAGATCTCGGCGCCGCCTCCGGGCAAACTATCCAGCCCGGCTGCATGCAGTTGTTTCATTCCTTCTTCAATACTCAGTTTTGCCTTGCGGAACATGTAGTCGAGTTCAACTGCTGTAAAAGCCTTTACGTGTAAACCGGGGCGATGCGCTTTTATCTTCTGCATCAGCTCAATAAAATAAGCCATGTTCATTTTGGGATGAACGCCGCCTACAATATGTACTTCGGTGATGGGCTTTCCGTCGTACGATTTTACAATATCAAGCATCTGGTCAATGCTCAGTTCCCATCCGTCTTCCTTGTGTGCATACAGGCGGGAGTACGAACAGAAATTGCAGCTGAACACACAAACATTGGTGGGTTCAATATGAAAGTTGCGGTTGAAGTAGGTGGTATCGCCGTGTTTCCTTTCCCGGATATGGTTTGCCAGGGAACCTGTAAAAGCAAGACTTCCTTTTTCAAAAAGCAGCATACATTCTTCATCGGTTATCCGTTCGCTGTTCTTTACTTTTTGGGCAATTGCTTTAAGGCCTTTATCGGTTGCGGCATCAATTAAAATATCTATGGAAGAGGACATTGTATAATTTTTTACAAATTTACGATGCCCGGAATTCTAAGCCAGCTTTTTTTACAGATAATCCCGCCCAAAACAGGGAGTGGCTGTTTTGCGTTGCAGAATAAATGGTTATCTTCCAAGTCTGAAATAAAACCAGCTATATGAGCATTAAACTTCGCCTTACATTGATGAGTTTCCTCCAGTTCTTTGTGTGGGGGGCCTGGCTTATAACCATCGGAACCTATTGCCTGAATGCGAAGGGCTGGACCTTCCCGCAATTCGGCGCCATATTCTCCACGCTTGCACTGGCATCCCTGTTTATGCCTGCCATTACCGGTATCATTGCCGACAAATGGATGAATGCAGAAAAACTGTATGGCATCCTGCATATTCTGTATGGAGCAGTTCTGTTTTATGTTCCCACCGTGAATGATCCCAATACGTTGTATTATGTCATTTTCGGAGCAATGATCTGTTATATGCCTACCATTTCTCTTTCCAACTCAATTGCATATACCCTGCTTAAGGGGCGAGGTTTCGATGTGGTAAAGGTCTTTCCGCCGATTCGTGTGTGGGGAACCATCGGGTTCATTGTTGCCATGTGGATGACCAACCTTACCGGTAGTAAAGCGAATGCCAACCAATTCTATATTGGAGCAGTAGCTGCGGTGTTGCTGGGATTGTATTCCTTCAGTCTGCCCAAATGCCCGCCACCCAAATCCATTTCAAAAGATGCAGGTATTGTTGAACAGCTTGGATTAAAGGCGTTCAAATTATTCGGGAATTATAAAATGGCGTTGTTCCTTCTTTTCTCCATGATGCTTGGCGCTGCACTTCAGCTTACCAATATGTATGGCGATTCTTTCCTGAGTGGTTTTGAAGCAGTTCCTGCCTACAAAGATTCGTTCGTTGTAAAATATTCCACCATCATACTGTCCATTTCGCAGATGTCGGAAACATTGTTCATTCTTACTATTCCGTTCTTCCTGAAACGTTTTGGAATTAAAGTAGTGATGTTATTTGCTATGTTTGCCTGGGTACTCCGCTTTGGCTTATTTGGCTATGGTGATCCTACTGCGTTCGGAACAGCATTGATCGTATTGTCCTGCGTTGTTTACGGAATGGCTTTTGATTTTTTCAATATCTCGGGTTCCCTGTTTGTGGAAACAACTACTGATCACAGTATACGTTCCAGCGCCCAGGGCCTGTTTATGATGATGACAAATGGCGTAGGAGCCTGGCTCGGAAGCACCATCAGCGGTTATATTATCGGAAAATATTTTGTGGCGGCAGATGGAACAAGAGACTGGCATAATATCTGGCTCTGCTTTGCCGCTTATGCATTGGTGGTAGCCATATTATTCGGGGTACTGTTCAAACATAAACACGATCCCAACGTAGTAGAGAACGTACAGCATTAATTCAACTCAACTATTGCTGTATTAAAAATCCCCCGTTGTAAAAACGGGGGATTCTCTTTATGAAAAAAACCGGTTAAGCTTATTTATGCTGTTCAATTTTCTTTACAAAATTAGCCTTGGGCTGTGCGCCTACTAATTTGTCAACCACCTGACCGCCTTTTACAAAAAGAATGGCCGGGATACTGGTGATGCCGTAGTTCATGGATATCTGCGGGTTATTATCCACGTTTACCTTACCTACGTTTACCTTTCCATCGTATTCTTTCGACAATTCCTCAATTACGGGGCCTATTGCACGGCAGGGGCCGCACCATTCTGCCCAAAAGTCAATTACTGATAGTTTATCGGATTCCAGAACATTGGTTTTAAAGTTCGAATCGGTGAATTCTAGTGCCATAGTTAATTTATTTTTATTGTACTACAAGAGGGCAAATTTAAGCCCATTCCTGTTAAGGTGCTGTTATGACATATCCACAGCATGTGACGAAAAAGAATTGGCATATGAAGAGCCATTGTGGCGGAGGGTTTTAAACGTTTCAGCCGTTAAATACGTTTAATTCGTTTCAGGATTGGTAAGGCGGTTTCAAACGCTTTAAACCCTGCAACGACTTAAATGCCTTAACGTTTCACCCCGTCACCACACTCACTTCAATATCTTTATTCTCATTCAGGAAAATGGCCAGTTCATCGTTCATGGTAAGGCTTCTTTCCAGGCTGTACATACCTACCTTATATTTGTGCCGGCTGTCGATGATGTTGAATTTTATAGAGGTCTTGCCGGGATGGGCCTTAATGTTCTTATCAATGAAATTCACCATTTCCTCGTTAACGAACTGCGGCTCTACATCAATAACCACCTGTTTGGTAAGATTCGGCTTTACCGTATCCAGCAAATGCAGTTTCGCCAGTTTAAAATCGTATTGATCGCTGTTATACCGCTGGCGGAAAGAACCTTCCACCATTACGATCATTCCTTTCTCTAAATAGTTTGTGTATTTCACATAGTCTTCACTCCACAGCATGAACTCTGATTTACCGCTGTAATCCTCAATCACCAACACCCCGAAATTCTTGCCCGTTTTTGTAAGCCGGTGCTGTGCATCCACTACCAAACCTGCCAGGCGAAA
>DAOQRQ010000309.1:0-4114 GCA_035355815.1 Ferruginibacter sp.
AATAATTTAGATTTATCAAACAATAAAAGACTGGAACAGGTAAGGGATATTTATATCACCAATTACAGCAACGGGCATCAACTCATCAATATAAAAGATGCGCTGTTACTTAAAGCAGATGAACTGCGCAGTCCTATGGGGGGCAATGTAGCTGCCTTTGACAACAGGGACAGTATGTCTGCTGTGATGAAAAAATACTCCGGCAATACCACTAACTGGAATGAACTGAACAAGCCATGAACCGGCTCATGATTATATGGGTGCTGTTGTTTTTTCCGGACAATGTATGGAGCCGCACAATACGGGCAGGCAAGGATCAACCCACTCATACGATTCAGCAGGCACTTAAAATGGCAGCCGACGGAGATACCATACTGGTTGGTTCCGGTCATTATCACGAAGGAAACCTGGTTATAGAAAGAGCTGTTTATTTTATAGGAATTGATTATCCCGTTCTGGATGGCGATCACAAATACGAAGTGATATCTGTAAAGGCAGATGGGGTATTGGTACAGGGTTTTAAAGTGATCAATTCCGGCGTGTCGAGCATGGAAGACTTTGCCGGCATTAAAATTTATAACAAACGGAATGTTATTATCCAGGATAATATACTGGAGAATACTTTCTTTGGCATCTATACGCAATACGGTACCCGCTGTACCATCCGTAATAATAAACTTACCGCATCCGGTGTGGAAGAACAACAAAGCGGGAACGGTATTCATTGCTGGAAAAGCGACAGTATGCAGATCATTGCCAATACCATCAACGGCCATCGCGACGGGATCTATTTTGAGTTTGTTACCCATTCGGTCATCTGGCGTAATATCTCGCAAAACAACCTGCGTTATGGGTTACATTTTATGTTCTCCAACAACGATGCGTATTACAGCAATGTATTTGAAGGCAATGGGGCCGGAGTGGCGGTTATGTTCTCCAAAGAAGTAACCATGGAGAACAACTATTTTGAAGAGAACTGGGGAGATGGCTCCTACGGTTTGTTGCTGAAAGAGATCAGCAACAGTTTTATTGTAAACAACCGCTTTGTAAAGAATACCACCGGCATTTTTATGGAAGGCGTGAGCCGGGTGCAGCTGGAGAAAAATGTTTTTAAGAACAACGGCTGGGCCATGAAGATACAGGCGAGCTGCCTGGAAGTGAACGTGTACAGGAATAATTTTCTTTCCAACAGTTTTGATGTGGGAACCAACGGCAGCCTGGTGCTGAATACATTCAATTACAATTACTGGGATAAATATGAAGGCTACGACCTGAACAAAGATAAATCAGGCGACGTTCCTTACCGGCCGGTAAGTATGTATGCCATGATCATTGAACAGAATCCGCCCGCTATGATCCTCTTCCGGAGCTTCATGTCTTCGCTGCTGGATAAAACAGAAAAGATATTGCCGTCTTTAACCCCGGAAGACCTGAAAGACGATCATCCCCTCATGAAATCTTTACCATTATGATCATTGCAAGTAATGTTTCAAAAAGATTCGGCAAATTAAAAGCACTGGATGATGTGTCGGTTACCTGTGCCGAGGGAGAATGTATAGCCCTGATAGGCCCCAACGGTTGCGGAAAAACAACGCTGATCAAATGCATACTGGGTATGGTGATACCCAACAGCGGTTTCATCACCTTCAATGGAAAAAACATTGCCCACGACTGGCAATACCGGGCCCGGATCGGTTATATGCCGCAGATAGGCAGGTACCCGGAGAACATGACCATCGGCCAGGTACTGGATATGATGAAAGATATAAGGGGCAGATCAGCCGAACAACCCGATGAAGAACTGGTAAGCCGTTTTGAACTGAAAGATATCATGCATAAGCGCATGCGAACCTTGTCGGGCGGAACCAGGCAAAAAGTAAGTGCGTCGCTGGCTTTCCTGTTCAATCCGGATGTGCTGATACTGGATGAGCCAACAGCCGGGCTTGATCCCGTGGCTTCGGAGATATTAAAAGAGAAGATCATTGCCGAAAAAGGGAAAGGGAAACTGGTACTTATCACATCACACATATTAAGCGAACTCGACGACCTGGTAACACAGGTAATATTCATGCAGGAAGGGAAATTGTGTTTCCATAAGAACATTGCATCGCTGCGGGAAGAGACCGGGGAAGAAAAATTATCAAAAGCCATTGCCCGGGTAATGATGGGGAAATAAACAGCGCTATGAAAAAAATAATCAAATACGTCATCATCGATATCCTGCGCAACCGGATCATGCTGGCCTATACCTTGTTCCTGTTCCTGATCTCCTTCAGCATATTCAACCTGGAAGACAATTCCACCAAGGGACTGCTGAGTTTGCTCAATATCATACTCATCATTGTTCCACTGGTAAGCCTGCTGTTCTCCGCCATTTATGTGTACAACAGCGCCGAGTTCCTGGAGCTGCTGGTAAGCCAGCCTTTGAAACGGAGAACGATATGGCTGAGCTTGTTTGCAGGCCTCTCAGGCAGTATGGCCCTGGCTTTTTTTGTGGGAGCAGGGATACCCATTTTAGTATTTGAAGCAACTGCTACTGGCTTTATGATGCTGACCACCGGCATATTCCTGTCGGTGATATTTGTTGCCATCGCCATGCTGGCCGCCGTAAAAACAAGGGATAAAGCCAAAGGCATTGGCGTATCCATTTTATTGTGGCTTTATTTTTCCATCATTTTCGACGGGCTGATACTGTTCGTTCTTTTTCAATTTGCCGATTACCCGCTGGAAAAAGCGATGATCGGGCTCACCGCTTTAAATCCAATAGACCTGGGCAGGATACTGATCCTGCTTAAGATGGATGTTTCGGTAATGATGGGATATACCGGCGCCATTTTCAAAGATTTTTTTGGAACACAGGCCGGGCTCATTACCTCTTTTACTGTTTTAGTAATATGGGTGATCATACCGGCCTGGTTCTCTTTACGGAAATTCAATCATAAAGACCTGTAACATGAAACGAATAGAAGCACTGGCCCCCTTGTCGAGAGATCACCACGGTTCTCTCATTCTTGCGCAACTGTTGAAGAAGGGAGCGCCGGCGTATAATGGCTTGCCGCATACGGTGGAGGGAAAGATCGCCTATGCCCGTCAACTGTTCGGTAAAGAGATCAAAGAACATTTCAGAAAAGAAGAGCTGGTGCTGGATAAAGCAAAGGATTGCCATGAAGCGATCGGGCGTATTTCGGAAGAGATAAAAGCAGAGCATAAAGAACTGACTGCATTATTCCTGTCGCTGGATACCGTTTCTGACGCAGAAATAAAAATGGATGAACTGGGGAATAAACTGGAGGAACATATCCGAAAAGAGGAGAGAGTGCTGTTCCCGCTCTTGCAACAATATTGCCCGGAGGAACTGCTGCTGCAGATCCACCGGGTATTACATTAAACCGGTAAATATGAAAAAAGATATAACATCAAGGGACGACATTGAACTGCTGGTAAACAGTTTTTATGATAAGGTAAAACAAGATGCGGTGATCGGTTTTATTTTTACCGACGTGGCAAAAGTTAACTGGGAAAAACATTTGCCGCTGATGTACGATTTCTTTGAGAACATGTTGTTTTATACTGGCAGTTATACCGGTAATCCGATGGAACTTCACCGGCATATCAACCGGCATCTGCCGCTTACCCGGGAGCATTTTCAGCAATGGGAGCAATTATTTTGCAGCACTGTAGATGAATTGTTTGAAGGAGATACTGCCACCCTGGTAAAGCAACGGGCATTAAGCATTTCTACAGTAATGAAGATCAAGATACTTGATGCTTCAACGATGGACAGAATATTCTGATCGTATAAAAGAGCGGGCATCACAGTAATTCCCCGGATGCCCGTTATTACATTCAAAGCCAAAACTATTTTGCAGGCGGAGGTAACAAAACGGCATCAATAACATGGATAATGCCGTTTGATGCCGGGATGGATGCAATTATTTTCGCTGTTCCGTTCACATAAATGCCATCTGCTTTTTTGCTGATGGTGATGTTCCCGCCATTTACCTGCCCGAGTGATTGCCCGTCCTGCAGCATGTCTTCTTTAAACACGCCAACCGAAACATGGTATTGAAGGATGTCGGTTAATGCATCTTTCTGTTCAGGCTTTAATAAACCA
>DAOQRQ010000310.1:0-4113 GCA_035355815.1 Ferruginibacter sp.
GATAAGGATGGTATCAATGACGAAGAAGATAAATGCCCAACGGTGTTTGGTGTGGCCCGCTACCAGGGTTGCCCCGTTCCCGATACCGATGGAGATGGCGTAAATGATGAAGAAGATAAATGTATCAACGAAAAAGGTCCTGCTTCCAATTACGGTTGCCCTGTAATTGATACCAAGATCATTGAAAGGGTGAACAAAGCTGCACAGAACGTGTTCTTTGCAACCGGCAGTTCTAAATTACTTGCCAAATCATTCCCCAAGCTGAATGACGTGGTTACGATCTTAAAGGAGAACCCGACCTATAAAGTGAATATCGATGGCCATACCGATAATACCGGTAAAGCAGATAAAAACCAGACCTTGTCTGAATCAAGAGCCGCTTCAGTTAAGGCATACCTGGTAAGTAAAGGAGTGGACGAAAGCCGCCTTACTTCAACCGGATACGGACAGGATAAACCAGTTGCAGATAACAAAACTGCCGCCGGACGTGCTAAGAACAGGAGAGTGGAAATGACCGTACGGAATTATTAATAGCAAATCAGCTCAATAAATGAAAGCCCCTTTAACAGGGGCTTTCTTATTATAGTGAAATGAGATCGTTCTTTATCCGTTTTGAAACCAACTGTTTTAAACAGGCATTGCTGTTTTAATAATCATTTGCTGGCTTGGGTTTTACTACGGGCTTTTTGGTCTTGTCATCTGCCGGGTTTTGAATGGGGGTATTCCCTTTTTTATCTTCTCCTTTCTTTTGTTTGCCTGTATCGGCTTTTGGTATCTCGCTTTCTATACCGATCTTTTCGGTAGAAGGAGGAAGATTGAAAAAATCTTCTGCAGGACCATTCCCTGCATCTGCTCCCACACTGTCTCCCTGGTTAACCACCCTGTCCCATGCTTCGGCAGATAATGTTTCGTTATTCAGGTTAGCCGGAACGGGAAACTCTTTTATCTTACCATAACCCAGTTTACTGTCGGCATATACTTTACTCATGAATATCCCCCACTTGGGCAGGGCCATTTCGTTACCACCCGATGTTCCGGTGTAAATGCGTATGAAAGGATCTTCGCAGCCCACCCAGGTGCCGGCCAAAAGTTCGGGCGTGTAACCAATGAACCAACCATCGGCATTGTCATTGGTGGTACCGGTCTTTCCCGCTTTTTGTACGGGGATGTTGTAGTTATTAAGTGAATGTGCTGTGCCAAACTGAACCACGCCCTGCATCAGTTGTACCATGGTATGGGCCGAAGCTTCACTCATCACCTGTTTTGTTTCGGGTGTGAACTGGGCCAGCACATTCCCGTTCTTATCTTCAATTCTTGTAAGTAAGATCGGTTCAATATTATAACTGTTGTTGGGAAACATGGAGTAAGCCTGAAGCATTTCCAGCATAGGGATTTCAGCTGCCCCCAGTGCAAGGGATATATAGGGTGGAAGCGGGGACTTAATGCCGCAATCCTTTGCAAACTCGATCACTCTTTTTACACCAACCAGGTTGGTAAGCCGCACCGAGGCGGTGTTCTTTGATTTGGCCAGGCAATTGGCCATGGTTCCGCCACCACCGCTGAACGTACGCATCTCTTTTCCATATTGTACCAGGCCTCCGGGTATTTCGGTAGTAGGGGTGTAGCCTGCATCTTCCACCGCCAGTGAATAAATAAGCGGTTTGATGGTGGAACCTACCTGCCTGCGTGTAGTGATATGATCGAATTTGAACCATTTAAAATCAATACCGCCAACCCAGCATTTTACTTCACCCGTTTTTGGATCCATGGCAGCAAAAGAGGTTTGCAGAATATTCTTATGGTACTTGATGGAATCAAAGGGCGTCATCACGGTATCTTTTTCCCTTTTGGCGTTCCAGACAAATACTTTCATTTTCACCGGCACGTAAAATGTTTTTTTGATGTCTTCTTCCTTTACATCATCTTCTTTGAGGTTCTTCCAGCGTTCGGTATATTTAAATGCCGCTTCAATGGTTACTTCATGTCCCTTCCACATTCTGTCTCCATTTGCTTTCATGATCTGGTCCAGTTTTCTCTGGATCACCGGCATGTGTTGCACCACGGCTTCTTCGGCATATTGCTGCATGCGGGAGTTGATGGTGGTGTATATCCTCAACCCGTCTTTTAAAAGATTATAGGGTTCGCCTGTTTTGGGGTTTTCGTGTGTTTTGCACCAGTCTTTTAATTTATCGGCCAGTACCGAACGGAAGTAAGGAGCAATGCCCACGTTCTCGTCGATCTTTTTAAAATAGGTGATCAGGGGTTTGGCTTTCAGTTTTTCTCCTTCTGCCTGGGTTAAAAAATGCTGTTTGCAAACCACCATCTGGTTTATTACAATATTTCTGCGGATCAGCGAAGCCGCCTGCCGGGTGATGGGATTATAAATATAGCCTTTAAGCATGCCTACCAGTACGGCGGCTTCTTCTATCTTAAGGTCTTTGGGTTCTTTCTGGAAATAGGTACGGGCTGCATTGCGGATGCCGTATACATTTCCCCAGGGCGCCCGGTTCAGGTAAAGCGTGATGATCTCTTCTTTGGTAAAGTTCCGTTCCAGTTTTACGGCAACGATCCATTCTTTCATTTTATCAAGCACACGTTTTACGATATTTCCCTTTCCCTGTTTCAGCATCATTTTGGCAACCTGTTGGGTGAGGGTGCTGCCGCCTCCACCTGTGCCTAGGGTAAATATGGCACGGCCAACGGCTTGTGCATCGATACCGGAATGATCATAAAAACGTTCGTCTTCTGTGGCAATTAATGCATTGATGACATTGGGAGATATCTCGCTGTACTTTACTTCACTCCGGTTCTCGGAATAATACTTGCCCATCAGTTCGCCATCACTGGAGTAGATCTCACTGGCCAGGTCGGCTTCGGGGTTTTGTAATTGAGTAACCGATGGCATTTTGCCAAACAATCCAAAATTGGCGCAAAGGAACATCAGCAGCACAAATAAAAAGCCGCCAATGAAAACACGCCATAGAATTCTAACTGAACGTTTCATAGAAACTGAATGAATTATAAGTTAAGTGTTATGAAGGAGGCCGGGGTTGAACATCATTTCATAAAACTAATAAAAGAGTTTTTGTGGTTAAACAGCAGCACGTTAAAACTTGTTGGGGAATTGGGTATTTAACAGGTTTTTGTATCCGCTGATATCTTTGTTCGCCTTCAGTTTTTGCAGGTTCTCCTCGGTGATGATCATGAATGAATATTTGTTGGCCGGCAACCACGATACTTCCGATGCAGCGCTTCGTTTAATCTTATCGTAATACTGCATGGCTGTATTGGCATCCGGGAAGGAACTTATCACCAGCAGGCTGCGGTCGGCATCCACTGCATCTTTATTGATGTTGATGGTTTGGCCATAAAAATTCTCCCTGTTAAAACGGGTGAATGCATTCTTTGCTTCATTCACATACACCTGGTCTACCTTATCCAGTATCATAATAACGTGATGCGGAGTGGTGAGCGCCATTACAAAGGGGCCGCTGCTTAATGGCGGTGGCGGTACATTGATACTGTCTTTTTTAACAGGAGCAGCCGGTGTTGGCGTATTGGTTACTACCGGTACCGGTTTGTCCGGAGTCTTGATAGGCTTGTCGTCATCGGCACGTGTAACTTCCAGGCTGGTTAAATATTTTTCAATCTCTGCCCTCCTTTTCAGCACATCGATCATAGTCGCTGCTTTGTCTTTAAGCGGCGAATTAGGATTCTGATCAATGATCGACTGCAGGCCGATGATGGCCAGGCTGTCTTCCCGGTTCTTAACATGCTGCAGCGCTTCAATGTACAAGAGTTGAGGTGTCCAGTAATTTACACCATACAGGCTGTCGGCTTTTTTCTTTTCCGCCATGGCCTGTTCGTATTTCCCTTCTATGAAGAGGGTATAGATATCGTCGTACAGTTTGGTAACTGCCGGGTTCTTACCCACCGGGTTTGCTGCCGCCGGGTTGGTTATCACCTGGCCCGATTTACTGTTGGGGAATTTTGTATTCAGCAGGTTCTTATAATAGGCTGCCTTTGTTTTGTCTTCTAATTTTGTGTAGCAATAATAAAGTCCCAAATAAATTTCACCGTCAAGCAAGCGGTCGGGGAAGCGTTTCAGGTAGT
>DAOQRQ010000311.1:0-4107 GCA_035355815.1 Ferruginibacter sp.
TCATTGATCCATTTGGCTTTACCAGCTTTTATCCTCTTCAGCGCTTCTGTCACCACATCAAAACAAACCTTGTGGGTACCGTGCGGATCGGCAAAATCGCCGGCGCAATAAATTTGCTGCGGTTGTAATTTATTCAGCAGGTCAATGGTAAGCTGCACATCTGCTTCGCCCATCGGATTTTTTTCGATGGTGCCCGTTTCATAAAAAGGAAGGTTCATAAAATGGGCCCGGTCTTCTGTTAACCCAACATACTTACAGGTTGCCTTCGCTTCGCATCTTCTTATCAATCCTTTAATGGCTCTTATCTCTTCTGTATCTTTTTCAGTTGATCTTTTTGTTTGTAAGAATGCCGTGGCGTCTTCCAGTATCTTCTTGCTTTTTGTTTCGTCAATGTCGAACATGTTCTCAAAACCAACTGCAAAGTCGATGAACCTTGTTACAAATTCATCCGTTACGGCAATATTACCGCTGGTTTGATAAGCTACATGCACTTCATGTCCCTGGTCGTGCAGCCGCATGAAGGTACCGCCCATGCTGATGATATCGTCGTCGGGGTGAGGGGAGAAGATGACGGCTTTTTTTGGAAACGGTTCGTGCCGTTCGGGATGCGATACCCGTTTATCGGTTGGCTTACCGCCCGGCCATCCGGTGATGCTGTCCCGCAGCAAATAAAATACCTGCAGGTTTATTTCATAGGCATCGCCTTTTTCAACGAGCAGATCGCTGAGGCCATTATCGTTGTAATCGTTATTGGTTAAACTTAAAACGGGTTTGTTCAGTTTCAATGCAAGGTTCACCACGGCCCGTTTCATCATGCTATCGGTCCATTCACATTCACCTGTTAACCACGGACTCTTGAAACGGGTGAGTTCCGATGCACAGGTTTCATCTATCACAAACGTACAGTCGTCATGATTCTGTAAAAGAGATGCCGGTACGTCTTCGGTATCGTCTTCTTCCACCGCCTTCTTTACCACCGGCGCCTTTGTTTGTCCCCAGGCCATCAGGATGATCTTCTTCGATTTTAAAATGGTACTGATGCCCATGGTGATGGCCATCCTGGGTACCTGGCTCATGTTGCCGAATTCGTATGCATTGGCAAGGCGGGTGCTGTTGTCTAAAGTGATCAGTCTTGTTTTGGTATAGATGCCACTGCCGGGTTCATTAAAACCGATATGACCATTTACGCCAATACCGAGTATTTGCAGGTCGAGACCGCCCGCATCTTCAATCTGTTTTTCATAATTAACACAATGCTCTTTCACTTTATCCTTCGGTATCATGCCATCGGGTAAATGATAATTGCTGGGATCGATATCGGTTTGCTCAAATAAATTCTTGCGCATGAAATAGTGATAGCTCTGCAGGGCATCCTTATCCATGGGATAATACTGGTCGAGGTTAAAGGCGATCACATTTTTAAAACTTAATCCTTCATTCTGGTGCATACGTACCAGTTCGGCGTATAATGTTTTGGGAGAGGAACCCGTTGCCAGGCCGATCACCGCTTTCTTTCCTTCTTTTTCTTTTTGTGTTATCAGCGCTGCGATCTGCCTGGCTACAAAAGCAGAGCCCTGGTTGGAATCTGGAAAAATCTTTACCGGAATTTTTTCTAACGAATCGGTGAGGTCGATCTTGTTCATATTATTATGCTGCCAGTTAGTATAAAATTAAGAATTAATATCGTTTCAACGTTTAATATCGTTTCAGTCGTTACAGGGTTGAGGTCCTAACGTCTTTAACTCCTGAAACGACTGAAACGATTTCTACGGCTGCAACGTTGCAACGTTATTGTATTTCGATCTCATCCACAAACAACCATGCAGCATTACCGGCGCCGGGTTTGCCGAAAGGAATGATGCCGTAGTTTTTTGCGAACACTCTTATATAGCGGCAGGTTTTTGGAGACGGCAATTGAATTACCTGTTTGTTGTTTTCGTCCTGTACAGGTTGTGTTACCGATTCAATGGGCGCATGCCGGGTGGTAATGGTAGTATCAATAAAGGGAATGAACGACACTTCGATCTGCGAAGGCAGGTATATCCAGCTGCCGTTCTGGCCCAGCGTATGCAGCGTGATCTTTGAAACCTCCGTTTCTTTTCCCAGGTCTATCGTGGCATCCATATCTGTTCCCAAAAATCCCAGGAACTCAGTAGAACGGTTCAGCCCCATTTCATTCTGCACGCCGTTCACCAGCGTAAATGCGCCATCGCCGGGATATTTTTTATCGGGCGCTGTTGCCAGTGTTATTTTTTTACCGGTGGCTTTATTGAAAATGAATTTTTGAGTGATGGATGTAAGTTGCTTCTTATTGTCGCCCGAAACCAATATGGCCATCCGCTCCGTACTTTCTTTAATAAGCAATGGCTGGCTGTAATCTGCTGCATAAGAACTAAGCAGCGAGGGAGTCCATTTTATTTTCCCGGTCTTGTTCTTGCTTTCCACCTTCCATAAAACACCCTCCTGGTTTTTGGTGGGCACCACGGTTGCTTTCAGTTCATAAAAAGCCCTGCTGTAATTGATATGCCGGTTATCCAGTCTTTCATAAACAACCGGTAATCTTCTTTCAAAATCCTTCCAGTTCCTTTTTTCTTTCGGGCTCCATAAAACTTCACTCAATGCCGTTATGCGTGGGAATAACATGTATTCCAGCTTTGCCTGGTTACTGAGATACTCCGACCACATATTGCCCTGTGCGCCCAATACGTATTTACCCTGCTCTGCATTTAATTCCTTTGCTATTGGCTCGTAGTTGTAAACCGCTTCAAGCGGATTGAATCCACCCTGTGTAACCGAATCCTCGTTCCTGCTTTGCGCATGGTTTAAGTATAACGGACTTTCAGGCGTCATGATCACCAGGTGTTTTTGTTTGGCTGCTTCAATGCCGCCTTTTTCGCCACGCCAGCTCATCACTACGGCATTGGGAGCCAGGCCGCCTTCCAGTATCTCATCCCATCCGATTAATATCTTGCCCTTGCTGTTCAGGTATTTTTCTATGCGCTGAACAAAATAACTCTGCAGTTCGTGTTCATCCTTTAATTTTTCATTCTTAATTCTTAACTGACAGGCCGGGCATTTTTTCCAGTGTGTCTTCGGACTTTCATCTCCGCCGATATGAAAATATTTTGAAGGAAAGAGGGGGAGCACTTCGTCGATCACGTTCTGCAAAAAACTAAATGTTGAATCTTTGCCGGCGCAGAACACATCGTCAAATACGCCCCAGGTTTCCTGCACTAATTTTATTCTTCCGTTCTTTTGCTCATCCATGCTTTTTTGTGAGATCATTTTCGCCGGTATCTCTGTTGGCTTCGATGGAAAACAACTCAGCCAGGGATAAGCCGCAATAGCGGCGCTGCTGTGGCCGGGCATTTCAATTTCTGGTATCACTTCAATATATCTTGCGGCAGCATAGGCCACCACTTCTTTGATTTCATCCTGGGTATAAAAACCGCCGTACAACCTGTTATCACTTCCCTTGCCGGGATAACGGCCAATGATGGTGCCGTTTCGCCAGGCGCCGGTGGTTGTTAATTCAGGATATTTTTTTATCTCAATGCGCCAGCCCTGGTCTTCGGTTAAGTGCCAGTGAAATGTATTGTATTTGTAAGCAGCTAAATAGTCGATGTATTTTTTAATGAACGAAACAGGAAAGAAGTGACGGCCCACATCAAGGTGCATGCCCCGGTACTGGAAGCGGGGGTGGTCGGTAATGGTAAGTTGGGGTAATGTTAGTTTGTAGTTTGAGGTTTGTGGTTTGAGGTTTGAGGTTTCTGCTAACTGGAGTAGTGTTTGTATTCCGTAAAAAACGCCGTTCTCATTATCGCCGGCAATGTAAACTCCCTTCTTATCAATCGTTAAGTTATACGCACCGGGAATATCCTTGTCGAGCCTTTCGTAGTTGAGCCTGATGGCATTATTACCTGCATGGTCTTTTGCGATCTTCAATTTGTACCCGGCTGCCTGCAGCAGGTAATCATTGATGAAGGATGCATTTTTTTCAAGGCCCGAGCCTTCCAGTACAATGGTTGTGTTCTTATCAATGCTGATGGAGCCTTTACCCATCTTTACTTCGGCAGGCATGGGTACCAGGTTCAAACTGTTTTGCCC
>DAOQRQ010000312.1:0-4090 GCA_035355815.1 Ferruginibacter sp.
GTAACTGTTGTATTGGGACCTTCAGATATTACAATTAACCCCGGAGTTAAAGTGATAAAAGTAAGATCTGCCGAAGAGATGTTCAATGCCTGCGATAAAATATTCCCCAGCACAGATATTGCCGTGATGAGTGCCGCCGTGGCTGACTATACGCCCGTGAAAACAGCAAAGGAAAAGATCAAGAAAACAGAAAATGGTCTTGCTGTTGAATTGACCAAGACCAAAGATATTCTTAAGCACCTGGGCGCTAATAAAAAAGAACACCAGTTTCTTGTAGGGTTTGCATTGGAAACAAATAATGAGAAAGAAAATGCCCTGAAAAAACTGCAGTCCAAGAATGCAGATATGATCGTGCTGAACTCACTAAATGACGCCGGGGCCGGCTTTGGACACGATACTAACAAAATCACTATTTTTGACAGAACGGGTAATATATTTCCTTTTGAAACCAAGACAAAGAAAGAAGTAGCCGTAGATATTGTAAATACCATCATTCAGCAATTGCATGCAAAAAATTAAATTTTTATTATTCACCCTGCTGATCGTTTTTCAAACCTCTGTTGCCCAAGAACTGAAAGGCAATGTTACGGTGGTAAGCAACCAGGTAGGGAACAATGTAAACCAGAACGTTTTCCGCACACTTCAGGCTGCCCTCAATAATTTTGTGAACACCCGCAAGTGGACACAGGATAACTATTCACCGAACGAAAGAATAGAATGCAATTTTTTACTGAACCTGCAACCTTCCGGCGACCTGAATGTTTATAATGCATCGCTTACGGTACAATCGGCCAGGCCGGTCTTTAATACCTCTTATCTTTCTCCCATCATCAATTTCAAAGACGATAATATCATTTTTAAGTATGTTGAGTTCCAGGTGCTTGAATTCAACGAGAACAGGGTCTCTGGTTCTGATGCCCTTACCGCTAACCTCACAGCCGTGCTGGCATATTATATAAATATGATCCTCGCTTTTGATTATGATTCTTATTCTCTCCGGGGCGGCGATCCTTATTTTCAAAAAGCACAGAATATTGTGAACAATGCACCTGATGGACGGGGTATTGCGGGTTGGAAGGCGTTTGACGGGCAACGAAACCGCTACTGGCTGGTAGAGAATATGCTCAACAGCCGCTATACCATCATGCATGATGTGTATTATAATTACTACCGGCTTTGTATGGATAAATTATATGAAGATGAAAATGGCGCCCGGGCAGAAATGCTCAATGTGCTGAACCTGCTGAATAATTTTATTACAGACAACCCCAATAAAATGATCAGCCAGTTCTTCTTCCAGGGAAAATCAACAGAACTGATTAAAATATTTTCGAAAGCACCCCAGCAGGACAAAGCCCGGGCTTCGGAAATGCTGCAGCGGCTTGATCTTACCAATGCAGCCAGGTACAAAGACGAATTGAAATGATACGGAACCTCACCTGCTTTTTAATGCTCGCTCTTTTGCTTTCATGTGGAAATAAGCGTGAGCAACCATCGGGTATCTTAAAACCCGATAAGATGCAGGCAGTGCTGTGGGATGTCATCCGGGCAGATGCATTTACCACCGAATACATTAAGAAAGATTCGGCAAAGAATGACGAGGAAGAGAACCTGAAACTGCAGCAACAGGTATTTGCCATACACCATGTTTCAAAAGAAGATTTTTATAAAAGTTTTGATTATTATAAAAAGAACAGCGGCCTGATGAAAGCAATAATTGACAGCATGGTAAGCCAGGCCGATAAAAAAAGAACTTCAAAAACAGGCCCGGTACAGGCTCAATAGTATGAACAAAGTTTATAAAAATGCAGCAGAGGCGGTTGCCGATATTAATGACGGAGCTGTGCTCATGCTTGGCGGTTTTGGGTTATGTGGCATTCCCGAAAACTGTATTGCTGCATTGGTAATAAAAGGACCTACCCAGCTTACCTGTATATCAAACAATGCGGGTGTGGATGATTTTGGTATCGGGCTGATGCTGAAACAAAAACAGGTGAAGAAAATGGTGTCTTCCTATGTAGGAGAAAACGCAGAATTTGAAAGACAGTTACTGAGTGGAGAACTGGAAGTGGAACTGATACCGCAAGGTACCCTTGCAACAAGGTGCATGGCTGCCGGGTATGGAATGCCCGCAATATTCACACCGGCGGGTGTAGGTACCGAAGTGGCAGCAGGAAAAGAAACCAGGGTATTCAATAACAAAGAATATTTGCTTGAGTATGCTTTTGATGCAGACTTTGCTATTGTTAAAGCATGGAAAGGGGATACAGATGGTAACCTTATTTACAAGGAAACAGCCCGGAATTTTAATCCGATGATGGCAATGGCCGGTAAGATCACTATTGCGGAAGTAGAAGAACTGGTAGATGCCGGGAAACTGGATCCGAATCAGATTCATACGCCTGGTATATATGTGCACCGGATATTCCAGGGAGTGGGGTATGAGAAAAGAATTGAACAGCGAACAGTTAGAAAGATCGTTTAAGGGTTACAGGGTTTAAGGGTTAACCTTAATGTTTTAAACCCTTCAACGACTTACACCTTTGAACGTCTTAAACGAATTCAACGAATTAACTATGGCTTTATCAAAAGAACAAATAGCCCAACGGATCGCAAAGGAACTGAAAGACGGTTACTATGTTAACCTGGGTATTGGAATCCCAACCCTTGTTGCCAATTATATACCCAAAGGAATAAATGTGGTGTTGCAGAGTGAGAACGGTTTATTGGGTATGGGGCCTTTTCCGTTGGAAGGGGAGGAAGATGCTGACCTGATCAATGCCGGAAAACAAACGATCACCACGGTACCGGGCTCTTCCTTTTTCGACAGTGCCATGAGTTTTGGAATGATACGTGCCGGTAAAGTTGATCTTACGGTTTTAGGCGCCATGGAAGTGAGTGAGAACGGCGACATTGCCAACTGGAAAATACCCGGAAAAATGGTGAAAGGAATGGGCGGCGCCATGGACCTGGTGGCAAGCGCTAAGAATATTATTGTGGCCATGATGCATACCAACCCGAAAGGAGAGAGTAAGTTATTACCCAGTTGTACCTTGCCGTTAACAGGAACAAAATGCATTAAAAAGATCGTAACGGAATTAGCTGTATTGGATGTTACCGGCAATGGATTTAAACTATTAGAAAGAGCACCGGGCGTACCGGTAGAAGAGATCGTTGCTAAAACAGCCGGTAAGTTAACAGTGGAAGGAGAGATACCCGAGATGCAGTTTTAACGAAATAGAAAATACATAAATAAAAATCCCCTGATTACAGGGGATTTTTTAATGAGCAGTTAGTGCCTGGCTTGTTATTATACTTTTGGCGCAGCGGCTAATATTTCTGCGTTAGCTCCGCTGGCATATTTTTCAAAATTCTTGATGAATTGCCCGGCCAGGTTATTGGCCATGGCATCATAAGCATTCTTGTCAGTCCATGTATTTCTTGGATTCAATATTTCTGAAGGCACTCCCGGACAACTGGTAGGCATGATCATGCCAAATACAGGGTGATCTTCAAAGCCTACGTCTTTCAGGTCTCCATTTAAAGCCGCGGTGATCATGGCACGGGTATAAGCCAGCTTCATGCGGTTTCCCACACCATAAGCGCCACCTGTCCATCCCGTGTTAATCATCCATACATTAGCATGGCTTTCATGGATCTTCTTTCCCAGCATTTCGGCATACTGTGCCGGGTGCAACGGAAGGAATGGAGCTCCAAAACAGGCACTGAATGTAGACTTTGGTTCTGTAACCCCGGCCTCCGTACCGGCTACTTTCGCTGTATATCCACTGATGAATTGATACATGGCCTGCCCGGCAGATAATTTACTGATGGGAGGCAATACACCATATGCATCGCAGGTGAGGAAGAAAATGTTCCTGGGCGTTTTGCCAATCGAAGGCTCCAGTGCATTACTGATATAAGACAAGGGGTAACTAACCCTGGTATTTTCTGTGATCTTTTTGCTGTTGAAATCGATCTGGTTGGTTCCATCAATAAACGTCACGTTTTCCACTAATGCACCCGGCTTGATGGCACGATAGATCTCCGGCTCTTTTTCTTCACTCAGGTCGATACACTTTGCATAACA
>DAOQRQ010000313.1:0-4081 GCA_035355815.1 Ferruginibacter sp.
GTTTGAAAAGAACCGTTTTGAAACGAGGGTATTCTCTTATTTAGACATCATCAGTTGGGTGGAAAGCAAAGTGTACAACAAACCGATGAGTGAGATCGTGAATGAAAAACACCTGCAGAGCAAACACCGCTGATCAGTCTGCTTCCTTTAATAATTCATCCAGGTCAAGTGCGATCGTATACATATCGATGCTGCCGTCTTTTTTTACCGGCCATTGTTCTTTTGGCCGGTCCCAGTACAGCTCCACGCCGTTTTGATCGGGATCATTAAGATACAATGCTTCGGATACGCCATGATCGGAGGCGCCTGTTAGCGGGTAGTTTGATCCGATCAGTCTTTTATAAATTACAGCAAGGTCTTTGCGGGAGGGGTAAAGGATGGCTGTATGAAACAAGCCCGCCGAATGTACCGGCGCCGGCGGCCTGTTCTTACTGTACCAGGTGTTGAGACCGATATGGTGATGATAACCTCCTGCCGATATAAAAGCTGCATCTGCGCCATACATCGTTACCAGTTCAAAGCCAAGCAGGCCGCAATAAAAATCCAATGAAATTTTTATGTCAGATACTTTCAGGTGTACATGCCCGATACGGGTTTGGGCAGGAATTGTATAGTTATTGCTCATTGTTTTAAGATTGTGCGATTAAAGGAACAACATTTTATTTCATCTTCTCCCTTCTTCTCGATACTATTTTTTCGATCTCCACAGCAAAGAATACCAGGGATGATGCGGCTCCAACAATAACGAATTCATACAGGCTCAGCGATTCGGTTTGAAATATGGGTTGCAGGAACGGCGTGTAGGTAATAATAAACTGCAACAATAAAGCGATCAGTACGGCGCCGATAAGCGGTTTGTTTGAAAATATCCCGATGCTGAATAAAGACTGTTTTTCGGAACGTATGGCAAGCACATGCCCCATCTGGCTCAGGCAAAGTACATTAAAAACAATGGTCTGCCAATGCAGGTCATTATTGATGGCCCAGGCCTGTGCCGATAAACTGATGCCTGCCATCAGCATTCCCACCCAGATCATGTGCATACCCCTGCCATTGGCAAAAACGGTTTGCTGCGGCGGACGGGGCGGGCGGTTCATAATATCTTTCTCTGCTTTTTCAAACGATAAGGAAATGGCAGGCAGTCCATCCGATACTAAATTGATCCACAAAATATGAATGGGCAGCAGCGCCACAGGTAACCCGATCATCGGTCCCAGCAATAAGGTCCATAACTCACCCGAGTTGGTGGTCATCAGGTATTTGATGAACTTAAGAATGTTGTCATAAATCCTTCTGCCTTCTCTCACTGCTTTTACAATGGTAGAAAAATTATCATCCAGCAGGATCATGTGTGCGGCTTCTTTTGAAACATCGGTTCCGGTGATGCCCATGGCAATGCCGATATTCGCCCGTTTCAGCGAAGGCGCATCATTTATCCCGTCGCCGGTCATGGCCACATAATGCCCTTTTTGCTGCAGTGTTTTCACGATATGCAGTTTTTGGTCGGGCGACACCCTTGCATACACTTTTATTTTTTCAACCTTGGCTAAAAAGCTGTCACTGTCAAGTGCAGCCAGCTCTTTGCCTGTTATCACCAGTTCTGATTCGCTTTGTAAAATTCCAACACGTTGTGCTATTGTCTTAGCCGTGAGCGGGTGATCGCCGGTGATGATCACGGGTACGATACCGGCCGTTTTGCATTGCGCCACAGCATCAAATACTTCATCCCGGGGCGGATCAATGATGCCTGCCAGTCCCAGGAACTGAAGCCCCGTTTCATGAACCAGCACATCGGGTTCTGCAGGCATAACATCCCAATAGCGGTAAGCAAAACCAAGAACCCGGTGGCCCTTTGCGGCCATTTCGTTTACCTGCTGCAATAATTTTTCTGCATTTATATTTTGGCAGCGATGCAATAAAATGTCCGGCGCTCCTTTTGTGAAAGAAATGATCTTATTGTCGTGTTCATGAAAAGTGGTCATCAGTTTTCGTTCACTGTCAAAAGCAATTTCGGCCAGGCGTGGCCAGTCTGTTGCTTTTATGTTCTGTTCCAGCGCCACTTCCATTAAAGCGATCTCCGTGCTGTCGCCTTTGATATTTTTTTCTGCATCTTCCACGGCATCATTGTTAAGGGCAAATGCCAGCAACATCCGTTTGCCATCCGGCTGTTCTGTTATTGAAGCCAGTTCTTTTCTTTCCACCAGTTGACCGTTCACAAACACATCTTCCACATGCATTTTATTTTTGGTAAGGGTACCGGTCTTATCCGTGCAGATATAGGTAACCGAGCCTAATGTTTCCACTGCCGGTAATTTGCGGATAAGGCTGTTGAAGCGGATCATTCTTTTTGCCGCCAGCGCCAGCGAGATGGTGATCACGGCGGGCAATGCTTCGGGTATAGCGGCAACGGCCAGTGAGATACTGGTGAGTACCATCTTCACCATATCTTCTCCCCGTAACCATCCGGCAACAAAAAACAGAACGCATAAGAACAGCACCAGTATAGAAAGTTTTTTTCCAAATGATGCCATACGTTGCTGCAGCGGGGTAAGGGTTTCTTCTTCCTGCAGCATTTTGGCAATGCGGCCCAATTCGGTCTGCATGCCGGTGGCAATTACAATGCCCGTGCCCCGGCCATAGGTAACAAAAGTTCCTTTAAAGGCCATGTTACTCCGGTCGCCAATGGGCAGGTCGTCTGTTTCCAGTGAGTGGGTGATCTTATCAATGGCATGCGATTCGCCTGTTAGGGCCGCTTCTTCAATTTTTAAGTTCACCGATTCAACGATGCGTATATCGGCAGGCACCGCATTGCCTGCTTCTAATAATATTACATCACCGGGTACCAGTGCGGTGGCCGGTAGCCAGTTGCTTTGCCCGCCACGCAATACCCGGGCCTGTGTTACGGCCATTTGTTTCAGCGCCTGCATGGCTTTTTCGGCCCGGTATTCCTGGAAGAAACCGATGACGGCATTTAATACAACGATGACAAGTATAACGATGGTGTCGGTAAGATCGCCTATGATACCGGAGATGATGGCAGCTGCCAGCAAGATCAGTATCATCACATCTTTGAACTGATCGAACAGCATACCGGCAACGCCCTTCTTTTTTCCTTCCTGCAGTTCGTTGGAACCGTATTGCAAAAACTTTTCTTCTGCATCGGATATACTCAACCCTTGCGGGTTCGTATCCAGCAGTTCAAATGTTTCTTCAATACTTAAACGGTGCCAGTTCACAGGCGAATGTTGATGTTTTATTAAAGGAACGAATTTTTAAGCGAATTAAAAGAACTGTTGACCTGGTTTAACTACCTGTTTCTTAGCTTAAAGAACAGATACGGCGCAATGGCCAACCAGAGGGGAAGGAGCATCCACAGCCGGCCTTTCAGCAGGTTATAATCTGCAAACAGTTTTTCCCAGGAGTTGCCCCGGTAGCGGCCAAAGCCGAATTCAAACAGTAAGGTAAGTCCTAACCAGAACAAGCCAACAAGCATCGCCTGGTTTGCAGAAGCAGGGGGTATCCATTTAATGATAAACCCGATGTAGATGGTAAACAGTAACAGTAAAGAGAAGGTGGATAATTGATGGGCAGTCAGCTCGCCCACATATTTCTTAAAAACAAATTCCCGCAAAGCGCCGTTGGCAATTGCCAGCAGGAGCATGGGGAACCAGGCGAGCAGGTATTTGAGAAAAGGCATCATTGTATGTAAGATCATTCTTTTAATAATTCAAGTTTCAGATCCCGCCTGATGGTGATGGGTATTTCAACAACATAGGTCTTCAGGTCTTGCGAAGCATTGTACCGCATCCGGAGATTCTACACATTGGTCATTCTGGTTTGCGAAATACCGGGGTTGATTTTTGATTTGACGCCGTTCGTATTAGCGGCAGGGCCATAATAGTAAACTTATTCATAATCACTCCTGGTAACTATATAATAGATTACATAAAGCCATCCAAACATCCCATGTACAATTGCCCAAAGTACCGAGTGATTCCTTGACCAAGACGCCACTATAGCAATAATAGTCCCAATCCCAATACCACTTCCAACAGTGACATTGGTAGTATGATTTCCTGAA
>DAOQRQ010000314.1:0-4047 GCA_035355815.1 Ferruginibacter sp.
CTACAGCCATTGAAGCATATACCGAGATGAAGAAGCGTTATGATTTCATCCTGGAGCAAAAGAACGACCTGGTAACGGCCAGGGAAAGCCTGATGCAAACCATACAGGAAGTGGAAGCGACCGCCAACCAGCAATTCCTCGACACTTTCAACCAGGTAAGGGATAATTTCCAGAAAGTATTTAAGGCCTTGTTCACCGAAGACGATACGGCCGACATGATCATGGTTGATCCGGAGAACCTTGCCGATACGGCCATTGATATTGTGGCCAAGCCAAAGGGCAAACGTCCTTCATCGATCGGGCAGTTGAGTGGTGGAGAAAAAACACTGACAGCAACGGCTTTGTTATTCGCTATCTATCTCATCAAGCCGGCGCCGTTCTGTATACTGGATGAGGTGGACGCTCCGCTGGATGATGCCAACGTAGGAAAGTTCACGCAGATGATAAAAAAATTCAGCGAGAACAGCCAGTTCATCATTGTTACGCATAATAAAATGACGATGAGTGCCGTGGATGTGATCTATGGCGTTACCATGCAGGAAGCAGGCGTAAGTAAACTGGTGCCGGTGGATTTCAGGAGCCTGAATTAATTAAGAATTTAAAATTAAGAATTAAAAATGTTTTTGGTTTAATAGTGTACTGAGCTGGTTTACTGATTTAAAAAATTGCAGGTACGTGGACCTGAAGACATTTTTAATTTTTAATTCTTCATTTTTAATTTAAACACAAATCATCATGGAAATACAATCACTCATCATCACCCTTGTTTTAGGCGCTGTTGCCGGCTGGCTTGGCGGACAAGTATTCAAAGGCAGCGGCCTTGGATTGATCGGTAATATCGTTGTGGGTATTGTTGGCGGTTTCATCGGCTATTGGCTGTTGCCAAAAATAGGTCTGCATATCAATACAGGTACTGCGTGGTTGAATTATATTTTAACAGCGGCTATTGGTGCGGTTGTTTTACTGGCAGTGATCAATATTATCTCCGGGCGAAACCGGACCTGAATAATTAAGAATTATGAATTATGAATTATGAATGATGTACTACATTAGTGCCTCAATTTTTAATTCTTAATTCTTCATTTTTAATTTCTAAAAATAATTCCTCACTTTAGTGTTAAACAATTAATCATTCTTTATGAAAAAGTTCCTGATCCTCTGCACCGGCTCCCTGTTTCTTACAGTAATTTCTTTCGCCCAGGTATCTAAAGACAGCCTGATGAAACTGATGGCAAAAGAAACCTGCGAAGAGATCGCTAAAAAAGACCTGAGCAATAAAACGATGGAAGAACTGGAAATGGAGCTGGGGCTTGCCATGATGCCCGTAGTGCTTAAATACCAGGAACAACTGAAAACAAGTGGTTTTGATATGGAAGACCAGCAGGGAATGATGAATATGGGAAAAGAAGTGGGCATGCAACTGGCCAAGGATTGCCCGGCTTTTTTAAAGATGTTTGTAAGTAATCCCGGTGTGCTGAAAGAAGCGCTTGATAAGAAAGAAACGGTGGGGAAGGAAAAGATGGAAGTGTTGCCAAGTAATGTATTCGGCACCCTGGTTAAGATAGTACCCGGTGATATCTCTCATATACAGGTAAAAGATGGAACCGGTAAGATCCAGAAACTCTGGTGGATGGAATACTTTGAAGGTTCCAATAAACTCATCAGCGAACCGGCCAAATTCCTCAACAAGACCGTGCAGGTGAGTTACGTGGAAAAGGAAATCTATAATTCCACGTTAAAGGATTATGTAAAAGTGAAGATCATCACCGGCATTGAATAGGTGATCTTAGGGGATCAGTTTACCGATCCTGCCTCCGCCGCCGGAAAAATAAACCGCCTTTCCTTTTTTTGCTTTTCTAACGGCATGAAAGCTGTCTTTGCTGATCCATGTCCAGGTTTTACCGCCGTCCTTACTATGGTCAACACCATTTAATCCGCAGGTAACCCAGCTTTCTTTTTCCAGGTATTCCACGCAGCTCCGGTAGCCATGCGGGGGTATATCGGGTACTGTCCATGTTTTACCTCCATCGATGGTGATCACGCAGTTTTTATACACAGAATCCTTTTTATTAAAGTCTCCGCCCACCACGATAAAACTATGTGTGTCTTTTACGCCTATGGAATTGGCGCCGGTAGATTCTGATCCCTGTACGATCGGCATTTCCCGTTTCTCGTTGCGGATGAAGATGTGTGCGGCTTTTCCACCTGTTACATATACATTGGCGATATAGTTTATCTTCCGGATATTGGTACCGCTGCTGGCAAAACAGGCTTCTCCCGAATCAACGGAAAATGTATTGGTCTTCATCTCACGCCAGTTATCGCCACCGTCGGCAGTTTGCGCTAAAAAAATATTCCCGTTCACCGGGTCGCCGATAACAACACCCCGTTTTTCATCCCAGAAATCCATGGCATCCAAAAACATTCCCTTTGTGGTATCTTTAAATACGATGTTCCAGTTTGTTCCGCCATCGGTTGTTTTTAAAATATAGGCAGGGTCGGCAATACCCATGATGATGGCTGTTTTATCGTCGAATGCTTCAATGTCGCGGAAGTCGGCTTTTTCAAAACCGGTTACCGTCATCCATGTCCATGTATCACCGCCATCAACCGAACGGCCAACGGTTCCGGATGTGCCGCTTACCCAAACAATATTATCCGTTACCACGCTTAACCCCCGAAAAGATGCTTTGCTGCCGGAGTTCAGCATTTTTACCGATTGTGCATGGGTGGCGGTTAGGGCCGTACAAACAATAAGCAATAAAATGATCCTGATTTTCATAATAGAAATTTTAAATGATATCGTGGTTATTACCGGTAATGGAATCAATGCCTGCCTGGTGGTCGCTTGATATTTTTTGTTTTCGCCGGATGAGTTTCAGCGATAAGCGAACGGCCACCACAAAGGAGATCAGCGCACCCATCATATGCAGCCAGGTGTTGCCAAGGAACAGGAAGAAATCAAAGGTTCCGTGAAAGAGTACCGGCCAGAAGATGGCCAGCGCCAGGAACCTGCTTCTTCGGGCCGGATCGAATTTTGCCAGCCCCACATGATAGCCCATCAGTACCGCAAAAGTTGCATGTGCTGGTACCGATAAGAACATCCGCGTTATGGCCGTGGTCAAACCGTAGGTAGTTACATAACTGATATTTTCCAGCGTGGCAAAACCCATTCCTATCATCACCGAATAAAGGATGCCGTCAAACGGATCATCAAATGCCTTTCGGTTAAACGCAAAATAGCGTAACACTAAATATTTACTCAGCTCTTCACTCAGCCCTACAATGATATAAGAGAACAGGGCAGTATAAAAAACACTTTCACCAACCATCCGCTCCACCGGTTTGGTAAGCGCCATTTCGGCAAGCAAAGCAGGAAGTACACTGAACATACCCAGGATGAACAACCAGAGCAGCAGGCCAAAAGGTTCTTTATTGTATTTGTCTTTAAAATAAATAAAAAGGCAGATGGCAATACCGGGAGCAATGGCCAGTGCTAATAATCCCATATCCGGAAGCGGTTTTTGTATTAGTTTTGCCCAAGTTAATTTTTTTTAACGATTAGCCAAACTAATTGCTGCATTCATGAGTGACCATCATTTACCCATCGACCAAACAACCACCGGGCTTAGCCAGTTAGCCGATATTCTTCTTTCCGGTAAACCCATTACCATCTCTGCCGAAGCCATTGGCCGCATCAGTAAGTGCAGGGATTATTTGGATAATAAACTCAGCCATTCCGATGAATTGTTTTACGGCATCAACACCGGCTTTGGTTTTTTACAGAATGTAAAGATCGATAAAGAACAGCTGCAGCAACTGCAGCGCAATCTCATCCAATCGCATGCATGCGGAATGGGGGAGGAATTGCCTTTGGATATTGTAAAACTGATGATCGCCCTGAAGATACGATCACTCAGCTATGGCCACTCGGGTGTACAGGTAGCAACAGTGCAACGGTTGATAGACATGTATAATAACAATGTGCTGCCGGTTATTTATACGCAGGGTTCTTTGGGCGCTTCGGGCGACCTGGCTCCGTTAAGT
>DAOQRQ010000315.1:0-4035 GCA_035355815.1 Ferruginibacter sp.
TCAAAACGCAGTAAGGGCTGTGAACACAGGGTATTGGCAATAGCAACTAATTGCGGACGATAGCTGTTCACATCCTGGCGGAAGTGATTTCCGTTACCGCTCTGGTCTTCCCATACCTGTACCAGGTCGCCCAGTATGGCTTGTGTACCGGAATTGTTATTGAATACAGCCCGGTCGGCACGGAGCCATAATACATTGCCGGACGAAGGTATCTGTCCGCAGGCCAAATGGCCTGCGGCAGTAAAAAGAAAGGAGATCAACAGGTTTTTCATTGAACTGGATTTTGAGTTTGTAAAAAGGATATTGCCTGAACTTTTACCTGCATGTTGGAATGCAGTGAATCGTTTCAAGGTCAAGTTTAGCAGATAAATTCAGAAAGAGCATTAAAGTTTCCTGAAAATTTAAACTTGTTGTAAAGTAGTTTACACTAAATGGGGGATATGAAAAAGATAAGTGGTTTTTAACCCGTGAGTTTTTGCTTTTCAATATCCTGATCCAGGAATGAATTGCTTACTTCAATTTGTTTACGTGAATAGTTCAGCAGCCCTTCCTCTTTCAGTTCATTAAGCATGGTATGCATGAACTGCCGTGTAACGCCAATGAATTCGGCAATATCAGTAAGTGCAAAGTAATTTTCCAGGATCACGCTGCCGGCTGTTCTTGTTCCTGCACAGGCAGCCCATCCCTGGAAAAAATATAAAAGACGCAGCCGGGCATCCTTGTTTGTCCATACCGAATGCCGGGCCTCCAGTTGCCGCAGTTTCAAGCTGATCATTTCCACGTAATTGAGCGATATGGTATGATTGCGTTGCAGTATCTTTTTAAGTTCGGGTGAAGTGAAATAAAACATATAGGTGTTGGTACGCAGGCCCGTTACATATCCGTCAATATTGGCGCCGATGAAAGAGAAATCACCAAACACTTCTCCATCTACCAGGATTTCTTTTACCCAATCATGGCCGGAACTATTAAACTGAACCAGTTTGGCTGTGCCGCTTCCGATAAAAAATACCCGGCCCTGTGGTTCACTGTTCAGCAGGAAAGGATTATTCCTTTTCAGCTTAATAAGCTTTGCCCGGGCACATACCTCACGAAACTGTTCCTCATCTAATTGCCGGAACAAAGGATGCTTCCTGATATAAGGGGATTTTATCTTTTCACTGATCAACACACTTTTCATTGCATTCATTTATTATGATCTCCCGGCAGTATTTCAAAACCGGCTGCAAAACTACAATTACTGATCGCCTTAAAATGTAAACTGGTTTACATTAAACCGGGAAAAGAGACCTTAAACGCTTTGCTTGCACAGGGAAAGGTCATTAACATTACAAATACGTAGTGTGTATTCGTTTAATTTTACAAAGCATGTTGAAATTATTTCCTTTTATTCTGTTCTTCCTTATTCCTCACAGCAGTTTCTGCCAGGCCATTGATACAAACAGGTACCGCATGGAAGTTGAAATATCCGGAGAAGCAGGTAATTTTTTTACCAATGACCCTTACTGGCTGGGCGCTGATGGCGCTGCTTCGGTTGACCTGGGCAATGGAAAGGTACTATGGCTTTTCAGCGACAGTTTTATTGGCAGCGATTCATCGAGGTCAAGAAAAAAGTCAACGTTTGCAAGAAACAGCATCGCCATACAGGATGGATATGAGCTGAAAACCGCTTCGCTTAAATTTTATTGGAACAGGTCGAAAAAGAAACCACGGGCTTTTTTTCATTTACCGGGCAAGTTCTGGTTCTGGACAGGGCATGGCGTACGGATAAAAGATAAACTGCTTATTTTTTTAATACAAGAGCAAGAAGTGAAAACGGGTATAGGCTTTGAAGCGGTTGCCTGGTATGCCGTACTGATCGCTAACCCGGATGATGATCCGTTGACCTGGAAAATGAAATATATCAAAGGCCCCGAAACTTTCGGTACCATTGCCGGCTCAGCCGCAGTGCTTGCCGATGAAAAATACCTTTACGCTTACGGAGCTGTTGAACCGGTTACCCACGAAGTATATGTATTGCGGTGGAACCTGGATGATGCATATGCAGGAAACTTAAGAACACCCCTGTGGTGGATCAATGGAACCTGGACGGAAAGAAAAACAAAACTCCCCGTTCCGGAACCTCTATTCATTGGAGCCACAGAATATTCCGTTCATTACAACAGATCCCTCGAAAAATATATCCAGGTTCAGTCATTCGGTTTTGGCGAAGGCAGTATCGGGATACGGATGGCCGATCATATAACCGGGCCCTGGACAGAACCGCATACGATCTTTACTCCCACCTATCCCGGCGTAAAAAGGCCGTTCATGTATTCCGCAAAAGCGCATCCCGAACTGGCCGGAGACGGAATGTATATAACGTATAATGTAAACAGTTTTGACTTTGCCGAGTTGCTGAAAAACCAGTTTATTTATTTTCCACAGTTTATAAAGCTGAAGATTTCTAAGAAGGAATAACCGGTAACTCAAAAAATATTATACGATTATGCTAATGCCCGGAACCGGTAATATAAAAACAGCCAAAAAGAAAATGCAGGATGTTTACTTTAGCAACATAGATGAGTTCCTTGCATTTTTACCTGAAGTCACGAACCGTAATGAACATCTTCCTAAAAAAGGAAGCCGGGACTACAAACGTAATCCCGGCATTCCTACAAGCATGAGAATATATAGAAACCTTGAAATAAAGTTACCAAGACGTTGTATCCCGGGAAAGGGTATTACTACGGTTTTTAATGAGATTTTTCCCCGGTAAGACGTTTTGCTTTTTGGCCCGTGAGCCACGAACCAGTTGAAGACAATTAACGTAACCACAAAGACGGGAAGAGACTTTTACCAATAACATTTATACTGCTTCTGCCAGTTTCTTTTTTTTAGCAACGGGTACTTTATATAACCCATACTCCTTTATCACCCGCAGTACTTCCGCCACACCCCATGCCTGCGCAATACAACCCCGGGGATTGTGCGGGGCATCGGCATCAAATATTTCGGATACAGAACCGATGCAACCTTCATTTAAATGGTACTTAAATGCATCGGTCACTTTTTTGGCTTTTGATTTTTGATTTGTTACTCTCATTACCGAATCCACATAGGCTCCCAACAACCAGCTCCATACGGTTCCCTGGTGATAAGAAGAATCCCGGTGCATGGCATCTCCACCATATATACCGATATAACGGGGATCTTCAGCAGGCAGGCTTCTCAAGCCAACGGGTGTGTATAATTTCTCTTCCACTATTTTCAAAACTGCTTTCGCTTTTTTACCCCCTATCAACGGGTATGGCAGGCTGATCGCAAATAACTGGTTGGGCCGGATGCTTTTGTCTTTCAGGTCACCGTCAATTACATCATACAAACAATTGTCTTCTGCATTCCAGAACTGTTGGGTAAAACTTTGCTGCACCAACACCGCCTGTTCTGCAATCACCGATGCTTCCATTTCTTCCTTATTGAGAGAAAGTAAGTCTCCATAGATACGCAATGCATTATACCAGAGGGCCTGTATCTCCACGGCCTTACCGCGGCGGGGCGTTACCACCCAGTCGCCTACTTTAGCATCCATCCAGGTAAGTTGGACACCCTCTTCGCCAGAGTAAAGTAAACCATCTGCTTCATCATGTATGTTGTAGCGGGTTCCTTTACGATGCCAGTTAATGATCTCTTTCAGCACCGGCAGTATATCATCCAGAACAAAACGTATATCACCGGTTTCCTGTATATACTTATACACAGCAATGAAATACCAGAGTGTTCCGTCCACGTTATTATATTCCGGCGCTTCGCCGTTATCCTGGAAGCGATTGGGAAGCATACCCATGCTGACTGAATTAGCGAAGGCAGCAATTATTTTTTTTGCATCGTCGAAACGGCCTGTACTCAAACATAGCCCCGGTAAACTTATCATGGTATCTCTACCCCAGTCGGTGAACCAGTGGTAACCGGCGATCACGGTTTTCAGATCTTCGTCACGTTTAACAATGAATTGGTCTGCTGCCAGTACCAGTTGCTGTACCATTTCATCATCGG
>DAOQRQ010000316.1:0-3991 GCA_035355815.1 Ferruginibacter sp.
CCCATGTATATCGGAAGTGAAGAAGTGCGAACAGGTAAAACGATCGATATTCGTCCGCCGCACGAGCGCAGGCATTTGCTTGGCCAGTTTCATGTGGGCGAGGCAAAACATGTTACCAAAGCCATCAATGCCGCATTGAAGGTAAAAGATAAGTGGGCCAATATGAGCTGGGAGAACAGGGCCAATATTTTTTTAAAAGCTGCGGATCTGTTAGCGGGTAAATATCGACCATATATCAATGGTACTACCATGCTGGGACAAAGCAAGAATGCATTCCAGGCTGAAATTGATTCTGCCTGTGAACTGATCGACTTCCTGCGTTTCAACGTTCATTTCTTAAGTGATATCTATCGTCAGCAACCCATCAGTGGCCCCGGCATGAACAACCGGATGGAATATCGTCCGCTCGAAGGGTTTGTATTTGCATTAACGCCGTTCAACTTTACAGCCATCGGCGGCAACCTTCCCACATCGGCAGCCATGTGCGGTAACGTGGTAATATGGAAATGCGCCAACACACAGGTGTACAGTGCACAGATGTTCATGCGTATTTTGAAAGAAGCCGGTTTGCCTGATGGGGTTATCGATTTGGTTTTCATCGACGGTCCAACCATTGGAGAAGTGGTCTTTAATCATCCTGATTTTGCAGGAATTCATTTTACCGGAAGCACCGGGGTGTTCAATAAAATGTGGGAAACCATCGGAAAGAATATGGCGATGTACCGTTCTTATCCACGCATTGTAGGAGAAACCGGTGGTAAAGATTTTGTAATAGCGCATAAAAGCGCCGATCCGGATGTGGTTGTTACGGCACTGGCAAGGGGTGCCTTTGAATACCAGGGACAGAAATGTTCCGCTGCATCGAGAGCTTATATTCCATCCAACATAGCTGCAGAAGTAAAAAAGAAACTGGTGGAAGCGGTGAAGAGCATGAAGATGGGGACGGTGGAAGACTTTACCAATTTTGTGAACGCCGTGATCGATGAAAAGAGTTTTGATAAACTGGAAGGATATATCAAAGGCGCAAGAAAGAGAGACAGTAAGGCCAGGATATGGGTAGGTGGTGGTTGCGATAAAACGAATGGTTACTTCATTGAGCCAACCATTATTGAAGCAACCGATCCGTATTATGTTACCATGTGCGAAGAATTATTCGGGCCCATACTTACGGTTTATATCTACGACGAAAATAAATATGAGGAAACGCTGAAGCTGGTTGATAATACTTCTCCTTATGCGTTAACAGGCGCCGTGATCGCACAGGACCGTTACGCAGTGGAATTGGCCACAAGCAGGTTGCGTAACAGCGCCGGTAATTTTTATATTAATGATAAACCAACCGGGGCCGTCGTAGGCCAGCAGCCCTTTGGCGGAGCCAGGGGCAGCGGTACCAATGATAAGGCAGGTTCTATCCTGAATCTGTATCGCTGGCTGAGTGCAAGAACGATCAAAGAAACCTTTAATTCACCAACGGATTATCGCTATCCGTTCATGCAGGAAAAATAGTTTTAACCAAAATAAATAATGATGACAAAAGTTCGGTTTACATTACCGGCATCGAATATGGCAGATGCATCGGAATGTATTTTAGTAGGAGAATTCAATAACTGGAACCCCGGTGAAGGGATCGTATTACAAAGAGAAGAGGATGGTTCTATGAAAGCAGAGCTGGAACTGGCCGGTGGCCGGGAATACCAATACCGTTACCTGCTGAGTAATGGCCGCTGGGTAAACGACGATGGCGAGAAAGTGGTGACAGAGGTATATGGTTATTCGGTTGAGAATTGTATCATCCGGGTTCCGGAAACAATTCAAAAAACAAGAACGGTAAAAGCTGCAAAGCCCAAAGCCGCTGCAAAAGCAAAGACAGAAATGGTAAAAGATGATCTTACCAAAGTAGAAGGAGTAGGTAAGAAGATAGAAGTGTTGCTGAATAAAAGCGGGATCAGCTCGTACAAACAGCTTTCAAAGGCAACCGTAAAAAAACTAAAACAAATACTGGAAGAAGCCGGCAGTAAATTCAGCTTGCATGATCCAGGCACCTGGCCAAAGCAGGCAAAGCTGGCCGCCGATGGAAAATGGGAAGAGCTTTCGGTACTTCAAAAAGAATTGAAAGGCGGTAAATAAGAAATTATAAAGAGAGTTCCTGCAAACAGGAACTTTTTTTATCGGTCAATAACAGATAAATTCGCCTTGTAAAAAATAGGATTTGAAAACCATTCTGGATAAACAACAACTGCATCTTGCCATAGTAAGACTGGCACACCAGTTACTCGAAAACCAACGGAGTTTAAAAGAAGTGGCATTCATCGGTATTCAGCCCCGGGGCGTTAAAGTGGGTTCCCGGCTGGTGGAATGTATTCAACAGCTTTGTCCCAATGAAAAAGTGCAGTACGGTATCCTCGACATCACTTTTTACCGGGATGATGTAAGGGACGAACTGCATGTGGCCAATAAAACGGATATCCCTTTTTCAATAGAAGGCAAGAAGGTCATTTTGATAGATGATGTACTGTACACCGGCCGAACCATCCGGGCTGCCCTGGATGCCATCCAGGATTTTGGGCGGCCGCAGAAAGTAGAACTATGCGTATTGGTCGATCGTCGGTTCAACCGGGAGTTGCCCATCCAGCCTGATTATTGCGGCAAGGCCATTGATTCCAACATATCGCAAAAAGTAAAAGTAGAGTGGGACAGGGAAGAGGTAGTACTTTATTAAGTTGAAATTCAAAATTTGAAAGTCAAAACCTGCTTTTGAATTTAAACTTTTGACTTTTGACTTTTACCATTAACTTTGCTGCTTAATGCAACTATCTACCAAACATCTATTGGGCATTAAACATCTCACTCCGAACGACATTTCACTTATTTTATCCACCGCCACCCAGTTCAAGGAAGTTTTACAGCGTTCTGTAAAGAAAGTACCATCGTTACGTGACGTGACCATTGTGAACCTGTTCTACGAAAATTCAACCCGAACCAGGATCTCTTTTGAGCTGGCTGAAAAACGGTTGAGTGCGGATACCATCAACTTTACGGCCGCTGCATCGTCGGTATCAAAAGGGGAGACTTTGCTGGATACCGTAAATAATATCTTAAGCATGAAAGTAGATATGGTGGTGATGCGGCACAGTGCCAGCGGAGCCCCTCATTTTTTGGCAAAACATATTCCGGCTGCCATTATCAATGCGGGAGATGGCATCAATGAACATCCTACCCAGGCATTACTGGATGCATTGTCTATACAGGAAAAACTGGGAAGCCTGGAGGAGAAGAAGATCTTGTTGGTGGGCGACATCATGCATTCAAGGGTTGCACTGAGTAATATTTACCTGCTGAATAAGATGGGGGCAGAAGTGATGGTGGCTGGTCCGCCTACACTGATCCCGAAATACATCAGCGAAGCATTGAATGTAAAAGTGGAGTATAATTTAAAGAAGGCGCTTGAATGGTGTGACGTGGCGAATGTATTGCGCATTCAACTGGAGCGGCAGAACCAGGTGTTATTTTCTTCTTTACGGGAATATAACCTTGCTTATGGCGTAAGCCGTAAATTGCTGGGCGGATTGAAAAAAGAAATTGTAATTATGCACCCGGGGCCTATCAACCGCGGTGTGGAGATTGACAGTGATGTGGCGGATAGCAGCCAGTCGATAATTCTGCAACAGGTAGAAAATGGTGTGGCGGTAAGGATGGCGGCATTGTATCTTTTGGCTGGTAAAAAGCCCGACTAATAACCGATTAACTAATTAACGGATCAACCAACATGAAACGCATCTGCTTATTCCCGGGTACATTTGATCCACTCACACTGGGTCATACCGATATTATTGACCGGGCCCTGCCTTTGTTTGATAAACTGGTGATCGGCATTGGCCGTAACAGCAATAAAAAACCCATGTTCAGCGAAAAGCAGCGGTTAAAATGGGTGAAGGATATTTACAATAACAATCCAAAAGTGGATGCCATCGCTTATGATGGACTGACCGTT
>DAOQRQ010000317.1:0-3970 GCA_035355815.1 Ferruginibacter sp.
TAACGGATAAAAAGCGTTTGTTAACAGGCTAACAGTTACTTTGCCCGCTTATAAAAAAAGCAGCGCCCGTTTTGGTATTTTCATTAGTTTAGAACCATAAACGTAAAAATCAACAGCATGAAACATTTATTTGCAGCAGCTACATTGGTAATACTTATTGTTTTTGTATCCTGCGCCAAGAAAACAAATCCTTCCTCAGCTACAACGGAAGCACCAAAACCAAAAGCAACTTCGTATACAGTGGAGGTATTACCTCTTCTGCAGGCGAAATGTTCGCCTTGTCATTTCCCATCCAAGGGTGGTAACAAAGCAAATTTTGAAAGCTTTGCTTCGGCTTCCAAATTCGGCGCTGCCATGTTAGACCGCATTCAAAAAAATCCGGGCGAAAGAGGTTTCATGCCTATGCGTAATCCAAAACTTTCAGAAACGGAAATAGCCACCGTAAAAAAATGGGTCGACGGGGGAATGGTTGAGAATTGATCGGGTTAATAAGCAGATTTTATTCTTGGATCAACAAGCCGGTATAAAACATCGGCGAATAAGTTGATGAGGATGAAGATGCATGCGCTGAGCAGAACAGATCCCATTACAACCGGGTAATCCAGTTTTTCGAGTGCATCCACGGTTATTTTACCGATGCCTTTCCATCCAAATATGTATTCGATGAAGAAGGCGCCGGCAAGCAGTTCGGCAAACCAGCCGGTAACCGCTGTGATCACCGGGTTGAGTGCATTGCGTAAAGCATGGCGGAAGATGATCCTTCGTTTAGGTAATCCCTTTGCATAAGCCGTTCGGATATAATCCTGGCTCAACACATCCAGCATGGAACTGCGTGTAAGTTGTGTGATGATGGCAAGCGGACGGATACCCAATGTAAATGCCGGGAGAATGAGATTTTGCAGGCTTAGGTACCTGGCCCCGGTTACTTCATCTATCTCGTACCAGCTACCCGTTAAGTTAAGCCCGGTATAGGAATGAAGCACCACGCCGAATAAAAAGGCAACGATGATGGCCATGAAAAATGAGGGAGCAGATATGCCTGCAATGCTTGAGAAAACCGCCGTGGTATCCATCCAGGTACCTTTTTTAACAGCAGCTAAAACACCCAGCAATATACCGATGATGCTGGCAAACAGCATGGCGGCAAATGCAAGGATGAGGGTACCGGGCAATGCTTCCAGCAATACCTTGCCTACTTCTTTTTTTGTTTGATAACTTTTACGCAGGTAAGGAATTTTAATGCCGAATTTCTTTTCTCCCCCGGTAAAAAAACCCTTCAGTTCTTTTTTATCAATATCGGCCTGGCTGTGTACGCAAACCGGCGAAACATCATTGAGGTAAAGTACGAATTGTTTCCATTTGGGTTGATCAAGATAAAGGTCGCTGCGGATATTGTCCATTGTTTTCTTATCGCCTGTTTGTCCCACGATCATTCGTGCCGGATCGCCAAATCCCTGGAACATAATAAACACCAGCACCACTACGCCCAGCAGCACCAGCACAGAATAACCTATTTTTTTTAGCAGGTAGCTCAATGTACCGTTTATGTTGTGTTTATTTTACAATCGTCTTTGCATCCTCCCAGCTCCATTTGTTCTTTATCACCGGCCCCTTCATCAGGTATAAGGTTGGGTTTACCCTGGCCGCCGTTTTAATGGCCGTAACATCGCAGGTAAATACAGGAAATTCAACAACGCCCAGCTTTCTGAATATCTCATTGGCTTTCTTCCGGTCGCCCGTTACCATATAAACGGGCAGTTGCGTGGTGGAGGAGAATTTCATAAAATCACCATACCAGGTATCGGTATCCCAATTGAATTCCTTTACAAAAAGCAGGTAGTATTCGCCAGCCTGGCCCAGTACCGCTTCTGTGGTATCGTTGCCGCTTGCCGTAGTGAAAATAAAATCATTGATCAGGGGAATATTGTTTTTTCCTTTTTCCAATAATAGCTGTTTACGTTCTGCAAATTCCCAACTGCTGTCCGGAAGTGCGCTCACTTTAAATTCTTTTGCTTCTCCGTTCTTTTTGTATACAAAAACATAATCGTATTTATCGGGCACGGCATCTTTGGGCATCTTACGCAACTCCAGGATATTATTGCCAGCTTTGAATGGAAGACAATCTTTTACCGGCAGGTGATGCAATACATACCATTGCAAACCCAGTACAGCCAGCAAAGAAAGGGTGAATAATACCACATTCACTTTGCCCGGCAGAAACGGTTTGATATATTTTGTACCAAATACAATGAACAGCACCAGTACCGAAAGGATGATATCTTTTGTAAAGGTTTGAATGGGTGTTAGCGGAATACAATCGCCGAAGCAGCCACAGGCTTTTATCTTACCGCTGAACAGCACATAACTGGTAAGGAAGGTGAAGAACAGCATCAGCAGCAGCAAAAGATAAGATACCGTTTTGATACGCCAGCCAAGCAAAAGCGCAATACCCAGCACCACTTCCAGGGCGATCATTAACAGCGAGAACCACAGGGCATGCACGTGCAGCCAGTCCATTACACCCGGAACAAAACCGCCCGCAGCCCATACCTCAAAGAATTCCTGCATTTTATAAGCCAGTCCCAACGGATCGATGGCTTTTACCAGGCCGGAAAAGATGAACAGTACTCCTACCAGAATCCTTGAAATGTTTACCACAATTTTCATAAAGTAAAAGTCTTTTACTATGAACCATGAACTTTCTCATCGATCAGTATCAGTGCGAAAGCCGCATAATTGATGATGTCGTAAAAATTAGCATCGATGCCTTCGCTGATGATCGTTTTTCCTTTATTAAGCAGTATCTGTTTAATACGCAGGATCTTTGCCAGCACCAGGTCGGCAAAACTTTCCTGGCTCATATCCCGCCATGCTTCGCCGTAATCGTGATTCTTATCTTCCATTAATTTTTTTGCAATGGCGGCCTTTTCGTTGTAAAGTTTCTCTACGGTTTCAACAGGCAGTTCTTCCGTTTCATTGTCTTCTATATCCAGTTGTATCAGCCCGATGATCCCATAGTTAAGAATGCCTTTGAATTCGCTGATGATATCATCCCCTATCTTCTGGGTTCCTGTTTCCTGTATGGTGCGTATGCGTTTAGCTTTTATATAGATCTGGTCAGCTACCGAAATGGTCCGGTACACCCGCCACGAGGTTCCGTAATCTTTGGTCTTCTTCAGAAATATCTCTTTGCAGGATTCAACGGCTTTATCGTATTGCTGGTTCGTATTCATTTATCAGTGTGCATTTGTAACTTAGTGCGATAATAATTCAAAAATAACTGAAAATACGGATGTACAGCATAAACTGCAGGGGAAGGTTGCTTACCATGGATGAACCGCTGGTGATGGGCATCATCAATGCCACGCCCGATTCATTTTATGAAGGTCATTTAAATGCCGGTATGGAAGAAATTGTTTCGCTTGCCGGGAATATGCTCGCAGCCGGAGCCGCCATACTGGATGTTGGCGGGTTAAGCACCCGCCCCGGAAGCAGGCCCGTTTCCATTGAAGAAGAAACAGGCAGGGTTGTGCCCGTCATCAGATCAATACTTGAGAAATACCCCGATGCGGTCATCTCTGTTGATACCTACAACAGCGCTGTTGCTATGGCATCCGTGGAAGCAGGCGCATCCATCGTGAACGATATCAGTGCCGGCAACCTCGACAAGAACATGCTGCCAACTGTTGCACGGCTGCAAACGCCGTATATATGCATGCACATGAAAGGTACACCCGAAACCATGCAGCAGCAGCCTGAATATGATGATGTGGTAAAAGAAGTACTTGACTTTTTTATTACAAAGACCGATGCCTGTACCCGGCTGGGCATCAAAGATATTATTATTGATCCCGGCTTTGGTTTTGGCAAATCCATCCCTCATAATTTTCAACTGCTGAAAAAAATGGAACTGTTCTCGATACTGAACAGGCCCCTGCTGGCCGGACTCTCCCGCAAAAGCAGCATTTAC
>DAOQRQ010000318.1:0-3947 GCA_035355815.1 Ferruginibacter sp.
AAGCTTTAAACCGGCATAGAGAATTCTATTCCCGGGGTCTTCTTCAAACGTTGTGATCACCTGCTGCACGGCAAAGTCGTAGTTTTTTCCACTCTCCTTCACTACCGGAACAGCCTGGCCATCCTGCTGCGCTTTGATGGAATGAACAACCGTGTTTACCACATAACCGGTAAGCTGCGGCGAAAGGATGCGGAAATAGTTGGTGAGGATAATGAATACAAACCCCAGCATAAAATGCCAGCGATACTTCCAGAAATATTTGTTGAGCGAAGAGAGATGCTTCATTGCGCTGGCAAAGGTAAATGAAAGCAACTTTACATGCATTCCGTTAATCACAAAAAGAAAGGCAGGTCTTTAACCCGCCTTCTTTAGAATAACATCAGCCGCATCGCTACTTTTTCTTCAACACTATTTTAGCCTGGCTCAATTTATAGGCCGGCTCCAGGAAGGCGATATAGTTTGGCCATGCTTCTTTTTTATCGTAATTGTTTTTGTACACTTTTTTTGTGGTGATCAGTACTTTGCTATCGGCCAGGGTGGCGCTGCTGATAAAAGTACCGCTGGGGTTATCAATATTCATATTCAGGTCCTGCAGGCCGTCAACGGTGTAGCCGGCCGGGATATTGATGCTGATGCTGTTCTCAATAACACGGGCCGAAGGTATCCAGATATCGGTTTGTCTTTCTTTCATTTCGGTTTGCTCCAGTTTTATCTGCCCGCCGATCAGCTTGCCTGCTTCAAAAATATAATTCCTCCCCGCCTTGCTGATGAGTTTCTTTAAACTGAACTTTTCTTTGTACTTCAGCAGGGCCGTATCGCCGTAACGGCCGTCGCTGATCAGTTCAAAATCGGTATACTGGTCCACATCGTGATCGGCCTTCAGTTCTTTTTCAAAAAGTGTTTTTCTTTCCTTTACCTGTTCTTCCTTGTCGGGGTATTCGTACGTGGTGGTAGAAACTACCGGTGCAGCCGCATCCTTGTCTTTCTTCTTATCCTTCGAAAGCGGTTCGGCATAGTATTTCTTAAAATCAGCGTTCAGGTATTCCCTGTCAAGATTCGCTTTACCGATCAGGGGCGTTTTTTCGGTGCCCAGGTAAGAACTGGTTCGTTCTACATTGATCACTTCCATAGCATCGGTAAAATTCACCACGTATTCTTCCCGGGAAAGATTATCGGTTGCCGGTGTAGCCGGTATGCTGCTTTTATAATAGCTGTCCACTTCATCATACCGTATGCTGTACCCTTCGGCATTCTCTAAATAAGAATACGGGGTGGCAAATGCATCAAAATTGTTGAAGGCTTCCAGGTAATAGGCCTTCCCTTTTATCTTCACCTTCATCACAAAATCCAGTTCTTCTAAAAAGATGGCATCCCGCCAGGTTCCCAGTTTACGGGGTACATATACAAACAGTTCGGATGAAATACCCTGTGCCGCCAGTGCCGAACGAAGGGCCGTGGCAAATGTGGCAGCGTTCATGCGTATCTCGTCTTCTTTTTCCTCCTTCTTTTCATTCTTGGCTTCTGCCGCCAGTATCTTTTTGTACAGTTTCTTTCCCGTAAAATATTTTTCCAGTTCCGAATGAACCGGGCCTTTGTAATACATTTCTAAAAATACCTTGCGCAGGCAGTAGTAACATTCTTTAATGATGTCGGCTTCGTTCTTCAGCAAGCCATCGCTTTTTTTCTTTACCAGGTACTGCGTGGTATAGGCCACCATCGATGTTACCACGGGCGTGTTGTATAAGGCTGCGCCGGCATAACCCCGGTACATCTGTTCAATATCAAGGCCCGACCGGTCGACCGTTGCTTCACCAAGCGTTCTGTCGCCCGGGTCGTAATCCAGGAATACCACCCGGAACTTAACACTCGGTGTACTGCGCAGTTCAAAACTCCAGCGTTCGTCGAGCGATTTCTCCCTGTCTTTATCCAGGAAATAATAACTGAGGTACGATTCCCTTTCGCCATATACCGAGGCCTTTGCATCAAACTTGATATTAGGAGCGCCGTTGTAACTGCGGTACTTCACCTTCATACCATTGGCCATCGTAAAACGATACTGCTGGTACATGGTGGGATAATTATTAGATAGCGAAAAGATGAACGGCGTGAAATTGATGCCCGAAGTTTTCATATCCCAGTCAAGACTGGAATTGATGGTATAATCAACAATATCGCCCACTTCCAGGTCGGGGATGGCGATCTTCATCGACTTTACCTTCATCTTGTAATAAATGGGTTTGTATATCTCCGGTATATCCTGTTCTTCTTCGATGGCGCTCTTCATATCGATGTCCACTTCTTTTCCGCTGCTCTTGATCACTTTATAAACCGCTTTACCTTCGGCGCCAATGGTTACATAATAGAAGGTTGAATATTTTTCCACCGCATTCTTATCCTGCAGCTTGATGCGTTTATGTACGTACTCCTTGATATTGACCCCGGCGGTGGTACGGCCCCTGGCCACCTGCCGCCTGAACAGGTATTCTTCCTTCATGCCGATGATGACAGCACTTTCGTTCTTCCATTTTTCAGGAACCTCGGTAACCTTGAATTCGTTCTCGATGGTTTCGCCTACCGCAGGAGACTGGGCAAGGGAATCAGAAACAAAAAGCGTTGTGAGTACAAGCGTGAGTGCAATGCGGATCATATGGTTTGTTTATTAGGTTTGCGGTTGATAAAGGGGAATGCTACTTAACCAGCACCACCTGGTCGTTGTAAAACTTATTGATATCGGCAATAAACGAATTCCAGGCTGCAAAATCAGTTTTCTTCAGGATGGGTTTATTGATGATGATCGTCTTGGTATATACAATACTCTTTCCTTTGTTGGCATAAGCGCCTTCGAATGACCAGGAAGGAGTTGACTTTTTAAATGCTGCCGGTATATAATCCACTTTGTAACCTTCGGGCACGGTGAGTTCTGTTTGTGAAGTGAGGTAATACTTCTGGTCAAACTCGTAATCATTTTTTCTGTCGGCCGGCATTTCCATATCGCCAAACTCTTTATCCCAGTCAACCACCACGTATAATTCGCTGCCTGTTTTGGTAACCTGGTTATTGGCCTTCAGGTCGTATTTAAGCTGAAGTGGTTTTTGCCGGTCGGCAAAATCGGGATTGGCTATATTCAATACTTCCACATTCCGGTTGCGGTGACTTAAAAAATTGGTAAGGCTCTCCGACTTCTTCTCATTTCTTATAGAAGAATAGGCTCCCTGTACCGATATCTTTGATTCGCCGTTGTACTGCGCTGTAGCATTCCCGGCCAATTGAGTATCGGCAATACTGAGTTTTTTGGTGATGACCACTTTATTTCTTTCTGCCGGAAATTCCGGGATCCTGTCGATGAGGTGATTATTGCCATCTTCAATCAGCACCTGTTTGCCCTGTATGCGCTGGGCATAATCGTTCAATGCAATATGCTCTTCAGTTCCATCGAGAAAATAGCGTTTGCCGTTTAAAATAACGGTGCATATCATGTGGTTGTCTACAGATAAAGAAGGAAGTGAATAATCATACGGCAGGTCTGATGTACCAATCCAGGTAAGCCGGGCATCAAAGCCTGCCAGGGTAAGCATGGTCTTTAAAAGATTTGCCTTGCCTTTGCAATCGCCGTATTTGTTCTTGAAAACATTTTGTGCGGCGTCGGGTTTAAAACCCATGATGCCGTTCTCAAAAGCGATGTAGCGTATATTATCCTGCACCCAGTAAAAAATGCTTTCCACTTTTTCCTGGTCGGTTTTTTTATTGGCAGTGAGTTCGGTCACTTTTGATTTCAGCGATTCGGGATTGTTGCCAATGCCGGCACATACGCTGTTGTACCAGCCGTACAGGTCATTCACGCTTTCAAAAAGCCTGGTGCGCTTCCCTGTTTCTGTAAATGCCTTGGTAACGCAGATGATATGCGGATAACTCAACGCATGATTGGGAGAATTGGGTTCGCTTTTATA
>DAOQRQ010000319.1:0-3946 GCA_035355815.1 Ferruginibacter sp.
TGCGATAGTTTGATGGCCCAGGCCAGGGGTATGCCCATGGGTGCAAAGCCGGTCTCATTAAGATAGTACCTGCCAAAATCATTTACTCCGTTGTTGAACATCCCGGGGATGCTGTGCATGAGCAGGATAGTGGCCACGGCCAGGCGAAGGAAGAATGTGTTGTTGAACATGTTGGTAAGATTTTGGGTATGGATGCAAACAGCAGAATGTTTACATAAAAGGAATCCTTGGCGTGTTTACGAAAAACGCTGCGTTCTTTGCGGTTCCTTTCGGCTACGCCCAGGATAAAAACCGCAAAGAGCACAAAGGGAATACACGCTAAGGGCGCAAAAGGGATGCTTTTTATCCTGCAACAGCAAACAGGATGATGCTTAGAATTAGTAAGATGCCAATCGAAAGCCCGGTATATGTATACCATGGGTGGCGAAATTGTGATTTGATCTCCTGGTAATTACTGATCAACCGGTCACCAAATTTCATTCCATAGCGCTTGTAACCACATTTCTTACAGATCACATTTGCTTCTTTATACATGGGCCAAAATGGAATGAACATAAAATGATAATAACTGCCGGTAATTAAGACATCGGCCCAGGATTGCGATTCGCAGCAGGGACAATTCACCAGGAATTCATCGATCCCAATATTGGCCTGCTTGATCCCATAATATTTAAGGAATGGTAAAAACATCTTTTCTTGTTTATGAGTAAAGATCAAAACCTCCCCACGATCTTGAAATTCACCAACCTTGGCGTTAACCGGTTGGGGATGCTGTACACGTTGTTTGCAAAATCCTTTACCAATTGAAAAGAAATGGTATTGCGCCGGTCGATCAGGTTAAATACTTCAAAACTGAACCAGATATTCTGAAAACTGCGGAAGGGGCTGTGACTGCGGCGCTTGCTTTTCTCACTCAGCAGTTGGGCGCTGAAGCCGGCATCCACTCTTATATAGGGTTCAATGACGAGGGCATTGCGGTACTTTACACTGTTGGGAATGTTGTAGCTCATATTGCTGCCGTAGAGCATGTTTAAATAGAACTTAAAATTCTTGTTGGTAGGCAGGTAGTCTTCTAAATATAAACCAACGGTGATCAACCGGTCGGTAGGGCGGCGCACAAAACCCATTTCCTGGCGTATGCTGTCAACCGGTACCTGGTCGGTACTGTGTGAATTGATGATCTCACCGGCTGCATTTTTGTATTGGTAATAATGATCGCCGTCAAGATCTTCTTTTGTTTGCATGATTCCGATGCTGAACCAGCTTTCTGCATCTTTTACCAGTTCGCCAAAAAGTCTTGCTTCAAAACCTACGGCATAGGCTTTGGCATTGTTGTTACCGGCATAGCGGATCTTTACATTGTCTACATCATATACATCCACACTCGTCATACTTTTGTAATAGGCTTCGGTGGCCAGGCGAAAGGGGCGGTTGCTGAAGGCCTTGAAATTATAATCAGCGCCGGCAACAAACTGGTAACTTTTCTGCGCTTTTACATCCGTGTTCAGGGTGCCGTCGTATCTTCTTAACTCCCGGTAAAAAGGTGGCTGATGGTAAGCGCCTGCTGCCAGTTTAAAAACCATGTCCCGTTTCCAGCTGGGTTTAATACTGAACTGCATGCGTGGACTTACCAGGAATTCTTTATTCAGCGAATTGTAATTGTACCGGACTCCTGCCTGTAAGGTGATCTCGTTTTTTGCATTGCCCAGTCTTATATTATCCTGTACATAACCGCTGAATTTCTGGATGGAAAGATCGGCGGTTGAATTAAATGATTTGAACAGGTTCAGGTTGGGCGGGCTGTAGGGCAGGGAATAACCGGCACTGTCCTGGTATTCCCATTCTTTTAATTTATCGGTGATGTTTGTTTGCTCAATACTGTTGCCAAACTGTATAAAATGTTTTCCGGCGGCATAGCTTCCTTTTAACGTGGCATTGTATACACGTATATCCAGCTCATTTCTTCCATAGTTCTGGTAATAGCCTGCGCCAAGCGGGTTTACGATCTGCCCGTATGTGCTGCTGGTATTATCAAAATCACGGTCGCCGAATAAATACGAACCGGCAATATCAAAATTCTCGTTCTCCTTATTCTGGAAACGGCTCAGCATCCATTTCAGTTTCAGTTTTTTGTTGGGCGTGTGCAAAATGCTCAGTCCAACCAGGTTGGTTTTGTAACTGTCTTTTTCCTGTCCTTCAAAATCAATATCCAATCCCAGGTTGGCGGTAAAAAGAGGAGAGAAGACAGAAGTTGTTTTTTGCGCTGATTCGGGAAACAACGTGAATTTGGTAACCGAGTAGGTACCTAAGAATTCAAGCTGAACCTTTTCAGCCAGTTTATAAGAAAAGGATGCCTGCAGATCGGTGGAAGAAGGGATATAGGCACCCAGTGTTTCCTGGCTCTTCAATAAATTTTTGTTGCTGCGGTTGCGGATGCCAACCAGGTAGCTGACCCTTCCTTTTTTTGCAGCGCCTTCCAGGTGCAGTCCCTGTTCCAGTAAACTTATATATACAGAGCCACCGAAACTGGTTGGTTTTTTGTACTGAATGTCGAGCACACTGCTCATTTTATCGCCGTACTTTGATTGAAAGCCACCCGTATAAAAATTCACATTCTTTGCCAGTTCGGGATTAATGAAACTGAGGCCCTCCTGTTGCCCGCTGCGTACCAGGTAAGGGCGAAAGATCTCAAAATCGTTTATATAAATGAGGTTCTCATCGTAATTACCACCCCGAACGCTGTATTGCGAAGTGAGTTCATTGTTACTGCCCACCAGTATTTTTATCAGCGCTTCAATGCCGCCGGTGGTACTGGGTAATGTGATGGCATTTTTGGGATTTATTTTGGTGAGGCCGGTTTCGGTTCTTTCTTTGTTCTCACTTACCACAACCGTTTCCAGTGTTTTGCCGCCTTTTTCCATAATGATCGTGATCTTTTCTTCCTCCTCATCGCTTAGGTAAAAATTCTTTTGCACATCGGCATAGCCGGTATGCGAAAAAACCAGGGCGAATGATTTGCCTGCCGGAACTTTTATGCGGAAACGGCCGCTGTCGTTGCTGGTAAGTCCGGATGCTTTACCCAGGATAACTACCGATACATTGGAAACGGGTTTTTCATTTTCATCAATGAGCCTGCCACTTACCCAGGCAGTTTTTTTTTGGGCAGCAACGGAAAGCGTAAAAAGAAGGGAAAGAAGTACCAGGAAAGTTCTCATGCTATGAAGGTAAATATTTTTGACCTCACCCCCAACCCCTCTCCTTAAGGAGAGGGGAGCAGATCATTCTCCGGAATTGATCCTGTTGTTGTACCGGGATTCATTTTGCCTTTATATATCTTACAGGTTTTTACAATAATCCTTATTTTACAGCATCAAATCAAATGCAGTGGTTTATAGAATAGGAATGTTTATTTTTTTTACAGGGCTGCTCTGTTCCTGCAATAACAGCGGGTCCGGTAGCAAAGAAGCCGTTTTTGTTACACAAAAGCCCGATGAAAAACGCAGCGATAAACTGGTTTATTTAGACACAGCCGGGAATATATACAATGCACTTTGCCAGGGATGGGTGATGGAAGATGATGAACTTTCGCTCAGCAATATGTCGGAAGATTCGCAATTTGATATACCCTACCGCAGCTTTTACCTGGCTGCCAACGGAACTTTTGTAAAGAACCCCCGCAATGCGGTTGACTACGGCACCTGGTTCTATGATGAGGATAAGAAGACCATCACGCTGAACTATTCCATAGAAGAAGGGAAAGACATTTATAAAATAGCCGTGCTGGCGCCGGATGAACTGAAACTGGTGAACATCGGCATCAACAGCACCACCATCCTAAAATTCATTTCAAAAGCCAAACGGTTCAAGAACCCCGAAGAAGATCCATTCTATGTAAAAAATAACCTGTGGCGTATAAAACCGGCAAAAAAAGAAAGTGATGCAGCCA
>DAOQRQ010000320.1:0-3924 GCA_035355815.1 Ferruginibacter sp.
TTTTCATGATTGATGATGTACTTCTGAATAACGATCTGCAGAATAAGTGTTATGGTATTGGAAACAGTGTAATACCAGGTAAGTGCAGATGGCAGGTTGTTAAATACACCCAGCAGTAAAACCGGGAATATATAAGGCATGTATTTCATTACAGGATTGGTATTATCCTGCATGCTGCTCATACTATACACAGATATGATCAGACTCGTAAGAGTGGCAGTAATTGTAAATAAACTGACATGGTCGCCATAGAATGGAATAGAAAAAGGCAATGTTGCGATCGAGTCATAAGCAGCCAGGTCCTTTGCCCACAAGAAATTCTGGCCTCTTAAAGAAATATTAGACTGGAAGAAATAATACAGGGACATAAATATGGGTATCTGCAATAAAGCAGGTAAGCAACCACCTAAGGGGCTTACGCCTGCCGTTTTCCACAGTTTCATCTGCTCCATCCCGAATGCCTGCTGGTCTAACTTTCCCGTTTTGTCAGTGAACTTTGCCTTTAACAGATCAATTTCGGGCTTCAATGCTTTCATTTTCGCTCCGCTGAGGTAACTCTTATATAAGATAGGAGATGTGATCAACCGGATAACCAGGGTGAGTAACAATATCACTATGCCCATACTGGCAATATTGTTTCTAAGAAAGTCAAAGATGGGAAGTAAAAAATGCCGGTTGATATATTTTACAAAAGCAAATATGCCACTGCCGTAAGGCACAATATTCTCCATCTGGTTATTGCTTTTACTGAGAACATTATAATCACTGGGACCGTAGTATAACTGCAGCGGCACTTCAGCTACCGGACCATTGTTAAGTGCAAGTTTACAACTGGCAGATGTTTGAGCTACAATCTTCAGGGAATCAGCAGGAAGACTCCATTTAACAATGGCATTTTGTATTTTATTTTTAGCTATCAGAGCTGAAACAAAGAATTGTTGTTTTACCGCCAGCCAGTCAACCGGATTGTCAAATTTCTTGTCGCTTCCCGAACCCAGGTATTCAAAATCATAATTTCCGTTCTTCAGGTAACAGATATGGGTTTGTTCCCGTTCATATTTTAAAACATTTTCAGCCTGGTCCGCCTCTGTTTGCCACAGCAGGCTCATGCTGTTTTGGTAAAAAAGCCTGTCGGCACCATTTATAGAAATATTCAAATCAACCAGATAACTATTTGGAAACAATGTATACCTGTGAACAATTTCTTTCCCGGCAGAATCCTTAAGCACAAACGAAATACTTTGTGACTTATCTGCATTGGCAGTTTTGCCGGAATTTACAAACAGGATGTTTGCTGATTCAGCAGTCAGGTTCTCGCCTGTTTTAATGGTATATGACAATTTGTTAAATGCAGCTTTCCCCAAAACAATTTGCTTTCCATCGTGCCCTTTAAAACTCTTTAACTCAACTGATTTAGGTTGTCCGCCTTTGTTTGAAAAGCTGATCTTTATTACTTCGTTCTCAAGCGTCTCAAAACGTTCAGTCCCTGTTGTATCTGTAATGAAGGCTGTTGGCAATTGCTGTTTTGCCTTATTTAGTGAATCCACCTTTCGGGAATCTGCCTTCAGCAAAGCACTGTCGACCTTAGGTTTTGTGGCTGCAATTGAATCTTCTACCCTTTTCTTTTCAGCCAGGTATGCCTGGTTACTGCGGCTGTTAATAACAAACATCCCTATTAATAATGCGCCTATCAATACAAAACCAATGATCGTATTTCTGTCCATTCCCATGTTTTCACGTTTTAAGTTGGCAAAGGTAGTTAAAGTTTCATGGCCTCCTGTTGCCGGCCAAAAAAAAGCCCCTCCGGAAAAGGAAAGGCTTGATCTTATTCTAATAGATTCTGATTTACTTCTTTTCAGCGGTAGCTGCTGCCGGGGCTGCTGCTGCATCTGCTTTAGGAGCCGTAGCTTCTTCCTGTTTCAGTTGCCTTGTCATAGTAACGGAAGCCACAGGAATACGGGGTGAATTCAATATCTCCATATTATCAGCTACCACGTCTTCTACCCTGATATTATCATTTAACTCCAGCTTATCAATATTTACTTCAATACTTTCTTTAAGGTATTTGGGTAATGCTTTTACCTTTAAAGTTTTCATTTTAGTAACCAGTTTACCCCCGGCTTTAACACCAGCGGGAACACCAACAAATTTCAGTGGCAATGTTGCGATCACTTTTTTGTCATCAACCAGCTCTAAAAAGTCAACATGCAGTAATTCATCACTTACTTTATGAAACTGCAGGTCTTTTAAAATGCAGCGATAAGATTTGTTGTCAACCTTAACTTCTGCCACCATAAATTCCGGTGTGTACACGATGTCTTTAAAAGCAGTTGCGGGAGCATGGAAATTAATTTCCTGTGAACCACCATAAATTACACCTGGCACCAGTTTCTGAGAGCGAAGTTGGCGGGTGGCTTTTTTTCCGCTTTCGGTCCTCAGTTGTCCTTCGATTGTAATTGATTTCATTTTATTATTTTTTGTGAGGCGCAAAGGTAGGGGAAAATACGCAACAGGCAATCGGATACTGCTAATAAAAAAACTGCTCTTTTGCCCTGGCCTTACTTCTTATTTTCCATCCGGCTACGCATGAATAGACTATTTATGCTCTTGTTTTCAAAGGCATTACGTATTGTAACAGCGAATAATTCATCTGTTGAAACAACCTTGATCTTATTACACTCACCTCTTAACGGAATGGTATCGCATACCACCAGTTCAGATAACACACTATTCTCAATATTTTTATATGCATTCCCGCTTAATACCGGGTGAGTACACATGGCTCTCACGCTCCGGCCCCATTCTCAATCATCAGCGCTGCGCTCTTGGCCAAGGTTCCTCCCGTATCACATATATCATCTATCAAAACCACATCCCGGTCGGTCACATCGCCAATTACAACCATGCTGGCGATCTCATTGGCCCTTTTCCGGTGTTTATCGCATATCACCATCTCACATTCAAAATAGGTAGCAATTTCCCGGATCCTGTTGGCACTGCCAACGTCTGGAGCTGCAAAAGTGAGGTTTGCCAACTTCAGGTTTTCTATATAGGGAATGAAGATGGCGGATGAATCGAGGTGGTCAACAGGAATATCAAAATAACCCTGTATCTGAGGCGCATGCAGATCCATGGTAATTACCCTGTCGGCCCCGGCCGCTGTAAGCATATTGGCAACCAGTTTTGACCCGATGGCCACTCTTGGCCTGTCCTTCCTGTCTTGCCTGGCAAGGCCATAATAAGGAATAACAGCAATTACTTTATACGCCGATGCTCTTTTGGCCGCATCGATCATCAGCAATAATTCCATCAGGTTATCGGCTGGGGCATATGTGCTCTGAATTAGAAAGACAAAACGGCCCCTGATACTTTCTTTGAATTCCACATATATCTCACCATCACTAAACCGCTGGATATTTACCTTTCCCAGTGGTTCACCGAATTTTTTCGCAATTTTTTCGGCCAAATACTGCGATCCGGTACCGGAAAATATCTTTGCATTTGATTCCATAAATATTAAATTGAGATAAGTATGTTGGGTTGTGCTGCGAAAGTATCATTTATTTGGATGATTTAATTTTGAAATGATGGAAAATGTCAACAAGCCTTCCACATCAATAAAAAACTGGGCTACAGATGACCGTCCCCGGGAAAAATTACTTACCAAAGGCGCTTCGTCGCTGAGTAATTCTGAACTCATTGCCATTCTGCTGAATAACGGAAGCAAAAGTAAAAGTGCGGTGGAACTGGGAAAGGAGATACTTAAACTGGGCAAGGATAATTTAAACGAACTTGGAAAACTTACACTTAAAGATTTCAGAAAAATAAATGGTATTGGAGAGGCCAAATCGGTGACTATTGTGGCTGCTCTTGAACTAGGCCGGCGCCGGCAGGCCTCTGCAAGTCTCGAAAAGCCTGTAGTAC
>DAOQRQ010000321.1:0-3923 GCA_035355815.1 Ferruginibacter sp.
GATATGATATGACGGAAACTGTAATTATTTGAAGGGGGAATGTTGATTGCATTTACACGGCCTGCCACCGTGAAATTTACCGCATCTGTTCCAAATTCAATTTCAAAGAATGAAACATTCTGTTCATTAACGGTTCGCCATGTTATTTCGTTGTACCCATTGAATGGAGTTGCCGCAAAATCAAGCAGGGTTACGGGCAGCACCGTACTGGTGATCACTTTATACAGCACACCGTTCCTCGACAGCGAATACAGATCTCCGTTCTCTGCTTCACCATAGCCGGCAATGCTGCCGGGCAGCCCGCTTTGAATGGTAGCATTCCATCCGCCCGATCCGTCTGATTTTATGAGCCAGGTATTACCCGATACATAATCGGAACAGATATAGTAACCATACATGGCTGCAAACTCGGCGCCTCGGTAAACATTTCCACCCGTGATAGAAAATCCGCCGGTGGTGCCATTGTGCGGATAAACAAAAACAGGAGCAGTATAGCTGCTTTGCGGCTGGCAACCTGCTGTATTGTATGCGGCATTCCCTTCATAACACCTCCAGCCATAATTTACGCCCCCTGATGATGCAAAGGGAAGAAAGTCCACTTCTTCCCAGGCTCCCTGTCCAACATCGGCGATCCATACATCATGCGTAAGCCGGTCAAAACTCCAGCGCCAGGGATTCCTCAGTCCCATGGCAAATATCTCATCACGAACACTGGGGTTGGTAACATACGGGTTATCGGTAGGAATGGTATAATAAGGCGGGGTGGTAAAGTTGTTCACGTTTATTCGGATCATTTTTCCCAGCAAGGAATTTCCATTTTGAGAATTATTATCCGGATCGCCGCCACTGCCTCCATCTCCGGTGGCAAAATAAAGATTGCCATCATGGCCAAAATTCAATTTACCGCCGTTGTGGTTGGAATAAGTAGGATGTGGGATGGTCATTAATACCACGCCGGTATTTTCATCGGCAACATTGGGATTACCTGCCTGTGTTTGAAAACGGGTCAGCCGTATATCGCCGGCTGCATTGGTATAGTAAACAAAAAAATACCGGTTGGTAGCAAAGTTGGGATGAAAAGCCATACTCAATAACCCTCGTTCACCGCCCCCGGCAATGCTATCGGGGATGTCCAAAAAATTACCGGGTTGCAAAACACCATTGGATATGATCTTTACCTGTCCGCCTTGTTGTACAACAAACAGCCTGTTGGTTCCGTCGCCTGCATTCACCACATCAACCGGCGAACTGAGGCCGGAGGAAACAACCGGGTTAAAAATTAAAACAGGAACAGGTTGTGCCGTGGCTTTGACGTTAAAAAAAAATGGTACTGCTGTAATCAACAACAGTACCACCGTATTTCTTTTAACTGTATTCAGTATATTCATGATACAGGGTTTTGGATATTCCGCTTAACGCCTTATTAACACAAATACAGTGCCAGAGCGCCGGGTTAAAAGGCTTTTGTTTCCTGGCTACTGTATCACGATCTTTTCAACCAGGTATTCGTCTTTTGTTTTGAGCCGGAGCATATAAACACCTTTATGCAAATAGGGAAGGGGCACCGTAATGGCGCCGTAACTATTATTCATGTTTCGGTGAAATACCTGTTTTCCATCGGCAGAAAAAAGTGTGATCCCTTCTACCATTTTCTCCGTAATGAATTTCAACTGGTTGCCAACCACCGGCCTGGGAAATATTTTTACATAACCGGTTTGTTTTTTATTCAGTTCAATAACGGTTGAATAAGTTACCCGGCCGTCTTTGCCGGTTGTTTTCAGCCGGTAGAACAGCCTGTCAAATGCAGCAATAAAATGCCGGAAGTTGTATGTGTTCTCCAGTAAAACATTAAGCGCATTCACCCTGCCTGCATTCATATAACTAACGGCATCGTTACTGAACTCCACTTCGTGATACAGGATGTTCTGTTCATTAATGGTTCTCCATTTTACTTCATTGTAACCGGCAAAGGCTTTTGCATTGAACTCCAGCAGTGTTACGGGTAAGGGACCTCCGCTGTTGGTGGTAACTTTGTACAATGTACCGGATAATGTAACAGCATATAATGCCCCGCTCTCATCTTCGCCAAAGCCAACGATAGAAAGCGGCAGACCTGTTTGCAGAGAACTGGTCCATCCGCCGCTGCCGTTAGGTTTGATGAGCCAGGCATTGCCCGAAACATAATCGGCACATATATAATACCCGTACAGAGCGGCATACTCGCTGCCCCTGTAAACATGTCCGCCAATGACAGAAAAGCCACCAGTAGCATTATTATGCGGGTAAACAAAAATGGGAAAATGGTAATTGCTTTGGGGCAAACAACCGGTGGTATTAAAATCGGCATTGCCTTCATAACAACGCCAGCCATAGTTGATGCCGCCTGATGTGGCAAACGTATGATAGTTTATCTCTTCCCAGGCAGTTTCGCCTACATCGGCAACCCACATATCGTGGTTCAGCCGGTCGAAACTCCAGCGCCAGGCATTGCGCAAGCCAATGGCAAAAATCTCATCCCGTATAGCCGGGTCATTTATATAAGGGTTATCAGCAGGAATAGTATAATAAGGCGGGGTGGTAAAATTATCTACGTTGATGCGTATCATCTTTCCCCAAAGCAGGTTCCCGTCTTGTGCATGGTTATTGGGGTCGCCACCGGGACTGCCATCACCCGGTGAAAAATACAAATTACCATCGGGCCCGAAATTCATTTTACCGCCGTTGTGATAACTGGCCGTTACCGCCGGAATGGTCATGATCACCACACCCGTTGTTTGATTGATGGCCGTGTTAGCCGTTGGCGTTGCCGCTTTAAAACGTGTTACCCGTATACCATAGTCTTCATTAAGATAATAAATGAATAAATACCCGTTGTTAACATAATCGGGGTGAAAAGCCATGCTTAGTAAACCATTTTCATTGCCCGGGGGAAGACTGTCAAACACATCCAGGAATGCGCCTGGTAGCAATACTCCACCCGAAACGATACGTACTTTGCCGGTTCGTTCAACGATGAAGAGGCGGTTGGTTCCGTCCTTTGCATTCACAATATCAAGCGGGGAACTGAACCCCGTTGTGACGACCGGGGCAAATGTTAACACCGGGGGCGCTTGAGCCGATACCGGGAAACAGGAAAAGCAGAGAGACACAGAAGCCATGAGCAATACAGCCAGGCTTTTTTTCAGGAAGGACAGTGTGTACATGATATGTTGTTTAACTGGATATTCGGCCGAACTGAAACATTACAAAAACAATATCATGTGGTTTCCGCTAACGAATGTAGGCTATCAGTTTAAAAAATAGCTCTATGTTTCACACAGTTTTCGCACATTTCATCGTTTACCTGTTGATAATGTTTACGAGAAAGTGAAACCGGTGTTTTTTGCGCAAGCATAAATTGTGTAACCAATTGTTTATGCTGCGCAATACTTGTTTTAGCCGTCTTGTACAATAATCAGTAATTTTAGCACTACTAATCCCCGAGAACGCTTGAAGCTATTAAGGATATACCTGGTCCTGCCTTTGATTCTTTTGCTGCATTTTGCCGATGCACAGGTAGATCCGCCTTCTCTCTCGAATCTTTTTAGAAAGAACTTTTCCACTGCCCAGGCACAAATTAAACTGGATTCGTTGAGTATTGTGCCTGGTTCGGTTGTAGTGCAGGGGATATCGCCGTTCTATTATAAAGTAGACGAGGTGAATGCAACCCTTACCTGGCTGGAGAAACCTAATGCAGAAACCGTTACCATCACATACCGGGTATTCCCTTACAGGCTGAATGCCGTGGTGCGGCATTTCAGTTACGACAGTATCAAGAACAATTTCTTAAGCAGCACACCCTTTGTATTTAAATACGGAACCCGGCAAACCAGCCCGCTTACCGATTTTGGCAACATAAAATCGGAGGGCAGCTTTGGCAGGGG
>DAOQRQ010000322.1:0-3914 GCA_035355815.1 Ferruginibacter sp.
AGAATATCCTTCTCGGGCTTTTGGTCATATTGTTGCTGGCCGGCAATATTTATTTCTATATTAAAAGTACAAGAAAAGAGGGAAGGCCTAAACTTGTTTCGGCAGGTTCATCGCCCGTGACTGTCAAAACAGTAAACGCCTTTAAATACGAAGTGCCTTCTTATGAAATGAATGCTGAAATGAAAAAAGTGCAGGATAACAGCCGGTTGCTGAAGCAATTTGCCGAAGCAGGTAAATACAACCGCAAATATGCATTTATCATTGATATGCGCATACCTTCTTATAAAAAAAGATTCTTTGTGTACGACCTGCAAAAGGATTCGCTTTTAAATTCCGGCTTTGTGGCCCATGGTACCGGTTCCGAAACATTCCGGGGCGAACTGGTTTTTTCCAATGTACCCGACAGCCGGCGTACCTCATTGGGAAAATACAGGATCGGAACCTCGTACAAAGGAATGTATGGATTATCGTTCCGGCTGCAGGGACTGGATAGTACCAATAATAAAGCGATGGAACGGGCCATTGTATTGCACGGGCATAGTTGTGTGCCCGATGTGGAAACCGATGAATACCCCATCTGTTTCAGCTATGGATGCCCGATGGTGTCTGCATCATTCCTGAAAAAATTAAAAACATATATAGATAAGCAGGGTAAAACACCCATACTGCTTTCAATAATTTATTAGTCTTTCAATCCCATCCGCATATTTATCATGTACCTGCTGAAGCCGGCTTTTTCGTAGGCCTTGATGGCCGATGCATTTTCGTTATAAACATCCAGTTTCAGTTCGCTGATGTTTTTTGTTCTCACCCATTGCATCAACACATCCAGTATCATTCTGTTGATGCCCTTTCCCCGATATGCCGGAACCACGTACATAAAACCAAGATAAGCATGCTGCACATGTTGCAGGTAAGGCTTTGCATTTTCAATGCGGGCATAACCGCTGGCGAGTAATTCGCCATTGCTTTCTGCAACAACCAGTTCCACATCGGTGGCGGTTATCATTTTTTCAATATCGTAATAATGGGTATGGCCGGTCTTTAGGGTAGAATCAAAAGGGCGTTCGGCACTGATCACTCCCTGTTCAAAGGTAAGGAGTGTTTCCAGGTCGGCAGGGCGGGCTTTGCGTATAATAATATTATCCATGAGCGATGATAAAATGAATAAGCATCAAATGTAATTTTTTTACAGGTATAATGAGCCGGCAAAGCATCGGGTATGCTAAATTAGAATTCCATTAAAACAAACCAATAGCTTAGGGGGAATCTGTAACTTGCCTGCAGGTAATTACTTTACTAAGCATCATTCTATATTAATGGAAGCGGCAAAGATATTAATTGTGGAAGACGAACGGAAAATTGCAGACACCCTGCAGGTAGGTTTAATGGAAAATGGATACCAGGTACAGGTGGCATACGACGGGGGTATGGGCCTGCATCATTTTACCACCGGCCGCTACAATCTTCTCATTCTTGATATAAACCTCCCGGGCATCAGTGGCCTGGAGATATGCAAAAAAGTTCGCCAGCAGGACAGCTCACTGCCGGTGATGATGCTTACTTCCATGGGAGCGCTGGCCGATAAGATCGACGGGTACAATGTAGGTGCCGATGATTACCTGGTAAAGCCTTTTGAATTTAAGGAACTGCTGCTGAAAATAAATGTATTGCTTAAGCGCAGCAGGCACCCTTCTGTGGGAAAAACGAATGTGCTGCTTGTGGCCGACCTGGAAATGAACCTCGACAGCAAGGAAGTATTCCGGAATAATACACGCATCAATCTTACGGCAAAGGAATTTCAGTTGCTGGAATATTTTCTGCATAACCAGAATAAGGTACTTTCCCGTGCCGAGATTGCCCTGCATGTATGGGGTATTGATTTTGATACCAACACCAATATCATCGACGTATATATTAATTACCTGCGCAACAAGATCGATAAAAATTTTTCCCCACGCCTCATTCATACACAAACGGGCATGGGGTATATCCTTAAAATAAAGGATAACTGATGCCTGTCCGTATCCGTATAACCCTGCTGTTTGCGTCGGCGGTATTTGTAATACTGTTCCTGCTTTGCACCGTGGTTTATTATGTTTCTTATAATAACCGGGTAGAACTTATTAAAACCAGGCTGATCAACCGGGCTAGCAATACCGCCAATCTTCTTAATAAATCAACAATATTCAATAACGAACTGGTGCAGAAAGTGGATTCAACCACCGCATTCCAGTTCCGGGATAAGGAGATACAGGTTTATGATAAGCAGGATAACAAAATATATTTCTACAGCGATAATCCCGAAGGGATACTGGCCATCGACCGGCAACTGCTTGCCAATGCCAGGCAGCAGGGAAGTATTTATTTTACCAGGGGTAAACGGGAGGTGATCGCCCTGCACAGCAGGGAGCATGATATGGTGATCGTTTCGGCAACATACGATGAGGCAGGAAGAAAATACCTCATGCAGTTAAAAACCATTTTATTGCTTAGCTTACTGGGCGGTACCATTCTGTCATTGCTTGCTGGTTATTTTGTTTCGGAGCGGTTGCTTAAGCCCATAAAAAAAATTGCCGATGATGTAAATGAGATATCTGCCAAGAATCTTAACCGGCGGATAAAGACCGGAACCTCGGGCGATGAATGGTACTACCTGGGCGAAACACTCAACAGCCTGCTCAACCGCCTGCAGGAAAGTTTTGAAGTACAGCGCCGCTTTATATCCAATGCATCGCACGAACTTTCCACACCGCTTACGTCTGTTTCCAATCAGCTGGATGTTTCATTACAGCGCAACCGTGATGCAGAAGAATACCGCACCGTGATGCGGTCTGTTCAGCAGGATGTTTTGCACATGAGCAAGCTCACGCAAACGCTGCTGGAGTTTGCAAAAGCATCCGGCAGTGCAGGCGGACTTGAAATTGAACCCGTTCGTATTGATGAGATCATCCTGCAGGTCGTGAATGAATTACCGAAGATAGACGGCCGGTATTCAGTAAAGCCCGACTTTAACGATATGCCTACCGATGAAGACCGGTTGCTGGTTTTTGGCAATGGCGAATTATTGCTTACTGCTATTAAGAACATTATTTTAAATGCCTGCAAATATTCATCCACTCACCAGGCCGTGGTAAGCCTGAAAGTGAAAACAGGGGAGATCGTAATTGAAGTGATTGATAATGGCCCCGGAATACCGGAAGCCGAACTGGAATATATTTTTCAGCCTTTTTACCGTACGGCCTCTGCCAATGCGCAACAGGGATTCGGGCTGGGGCTGTCGCTGGCAAACCAGATCGTAAAACTGCACAAAGGATTCATTTATGTCAAATCCGATCAGCAGGTCAGTACCGCTTTTATCATCATACTGCCAACAAATAAGTAGACCGCCTGCCTCCCTTTTTACAGTGCCGTATTTCATTAGAATATTCTTAAGAGAAGGTTAGAAGTCTATTAGATTATCTGAATGGTTTTTCTTGTTGTAATTCACGGCATAGATTTGAACAGGTTTCTTCGTAATGCGGGCATGCTTGTGTTGCCGCTGAAGCTGAAACCGATTGTTTCCTTACAAGAATTCCGCTACCTGGTCAAGGATTTCTGTTGATCATCATTTGCTTTAGTTTGGATTTTCTCAGATGGTAATCAGAAATTGGCAAGTATTCTCTCTGAAGCAGGAAAGCGTCAGCGGCAACACAAGCAGTGTGATCGCAGAGTGGTAAAGGCCATCCGGTTTCGGGTGGCTTTTTTAATGCAGTTAAATGAGCCGGTGCATAATAACAGGAGTATAGATCAATTTGTGTAATTTCAGGAAGCGTTGCCGGATAGAAGCTAAAGCCATTACCCGAAATTGATCTTTATACATGCCTGTTAAAAAAAGTCTCAAAAAAGCAGCGATAGGTATTTTATGCCTAGTA
>DAOQRQ010000323.1:0-3905 GCA_035355815.1 Ferruginibacter sp.
TTTTCGGCCATGGGGCCAAAAGCGGCCCGCCATAATAAATGCTGGTTCTTTAAGCGATTGGATGCCGGCATAATGAAAGAATGAATTATTAACTGATCAGTTGAATGGAACTAAGACTGAATTAATTCCCAATGGTTTAATGGTTAAATTTACAATTTTACAGACCAAAAGATCTGTTGCTTTTATTAACTTGTCATTAGAATCACCTATATGCAGGTAAGGGCTTTTAAATACGCATCCCCATTGATCGTGTATGTGCTGGCTTGGCTGGCTTTTACCGGCAATGGCTGGCTTACCTGGCTGCCCATGATCTATGCCTGGGTGCTGCTGCCATTAACCGAACTCTTTATACAACCCGATAAAAAAAACCTGAACGCAGCAGAAGAAGAACTGGCCAGGCAAGACAGGATATATGACTACCTGCTTTATATCATCGTGCTGTTTCAGTTTGCAGCTCTTTTTGAATTTTTAGTTTCCATGCAAAACAGCCAGCTTCTATGGTGGGAAACTGCCGGAAGGGTTTGCAGCATGGGCCTGCTTTGCGGAACTTTTGGTATCAATGTGGCCCATGAATTGGGTCACCGGGTAAATAAATATGAACAGTGGTTTGCCAAAGCATTATTGCTTACTTCTCTCTACATGCACTTTTTTATTGAGCACAACAAAGGGCACCATAAAAATGTGGCCACTCCTGAAGACCCCAGCAGCGCCCGCTACAATGAGCCTGTTTATACTTTTTATTTCCGTACCGTTATCTTCTCCTATATCTCTGCCTGGAGGATCGCCAACAATGAAATGAGAAAGAACGGGTTGCCTGTTTTGCACTGGAGAAATGAAATGCTGCAGGCCCAAATCATCCAGTTAGTGTTTGTTACAGGCATTGCCCTGCTGTTTGGCTGGATGATAACAATTTACTTTTTGATTGCCGCCGGCATCGGGTTTCTTTTACTGGAAACCGTGAACTACATTGAACATTATGGCCTGCAACGCAAACAAACAACCGAAGGACGATACGAAAGGGCCATGCCCGAACACAGCTGGAACAGCAACCACATTCTTGGCAGGCTCATGCTGTTTGAATTAAGCCGCCACAGCGATCACCATTACCTGGCCAGTCGTAAATACCAGGTGCTGCAGCATCATGAGGAAGCACCGCAACTGCCCACGGGTTACCCGGGCAGCATGATACTGGCCATGCTTCCACCCCTTTGGTTTTATGTTATGAATAAAAAAATAAAGGCGTTGCAAACGCCATCTTAACAATAATTATTTTCTACTTATTAAACTGTCATTTTATGAGGCTTCTTAAACTTTTAACCTGCTGTGCCTGCCTTCTTTTTTCTGAGATACTTTGTGCACAAACCATGTGGAAGTATTTTTCGCCGGATGATTTTGCAGCCAGGCGTAAGAAAGTAATGGAAAAGATCGGCGATGGTATTGCCGTATTGCTGGGCGCCGAACTCACCGAATCGTATACAAAGTTCAGGCAGGACAATAATTTTTACTACCTCACCGGAGTGGAAGTACCCGATGCGGTATTGATCATTGATGGAAAGAACAAACAATCTGTTCTGCTGGTTCCGGATTATATTCCCAATGACATCAAAACGGAAGCCATGATAAAGCCCGGCCAGGAAGCGGCCACTGCTTACAAATTTGACAGGGTGATCTCCAGGACTTCACTAACAGGCATGTTGCACCGGCTGACCGAAAGAGGCCAACCGTTCTATCTTTCTTCCGCACCCCAGGAACTGGCAGAAATGAGCCGTGACCGTTGTATGCAGATACGGATCAACAGGGTAAATGATGTATGGGATGGCCGCACCTCCAAAGAAGTAACTTTTCAAAATAAACTAAAAGAACGTTTACCATCCGTTGTGATAAAAGACCTTATCCCGATACTGGATGATATGCGCTGGGTAAAGGATGCCAAAGAAATTGCCGTGATCCGGGAATGCGGCCGCATTGGCTGCCTGGGCATCAATGAAGCTATTAAAGTAACCAGGCCCGGCATTTACGAATACCAGACCGTGGCGGCCTGTGATTTTATTTATGAAGACATGGGCTCTGCAGGCCCTGCTTATTATGCCATTGCTGCATCCGGGGAAAGAGGATTGATATGGCATTACAATGCAAACAATCATTTGCTGGAAGCCGGTACCGTATTATTGATCGACTATGCACCCGAACTGAACTATTACACCACCGACATTACAAGAACCTGGCCCGTGCAGGGAGAGTTCACTGCAGAACAGCTTAAATTTTATAATTGTGTACGGGAAGCCCGTGATGAAATAATCAAAGCGATGAAACCGGGTGTAACTTTAAAAGACCTGGAAAAAGTGGGTGAAAGTGTATACAAAAGAAACGGGCTTGAAAAATACTGGTTCGGGTACGTAGGTCATTTTGTAGGCATGGCCGTACACGACGTAGGACCTTATGACAAACCTTTTGTGGAAGGTGTGGTATTCAACGTAGAGCCTATTCTGGAAGATAAAGACAAGAAGATACACATCCGGCTTGAGGATACCATTGTGATCACCGCAACAGGATCAGAGAACCTTACCCCCGGCTCACCGGTAGATCCCAAAGCGATCTATGCTTTGATAAAAGAAAAAGGTGTGGGTGAAAAATAAGGGAACAATAAAAGCGTAAAGGCAAATGCAGGATTACTTCTTTGCATTTGCTTTTACATACTCGTATACATTGTTTCTTTCTTCTTCCGATAAATTGGCCTTGGGCGCCATTACTGCCAGTATACTTGCCCAGCGTGTAGCGGTATAGTCACCAGCCGGTTTTAAACCATGGCATTTGCCGCATTTGGCATTAAAGGTTGACTGCCCGGCTATGGCTGCAGCTTCTCCTGGTGTTTTTTCTCTTGGTGCTGCTGTTTTAGTTCCTTCAATACCCGTACTTCCGGTACTGGCCGACCCGGTTCCCGTATTTGTTTCGGCAGCTTTACCTGTATTATTAATAACGCCACCGGTATTTGACGCAGGAGACGTTTCAGATTGCGTGGGCGTCATTTTTTTTGCACAACCCCAGATGAGTATAGCTGCTGTAAAAACGGGTACTATTTTTTTCATGAGTTTATGTTTATTTTTTTGAGCGATAAAAATAAGGCTTTATTTTTTTTGTGCAGGTGCGTTAACAAGTTTTTTACCTGATAACCGGTGCACCAAAATAGCCATGCAGTATTTCCGGAAGCCTGATCCCGTTTTCTGTTTGGTTATTCTCCAGCAAACAGGCTACAATACGTGGCAGTGCCAGCGAAGAACCATTCAGGGAGTGAACCAGCTGTGTTTTACCATCACTATCCTTAAACCGGATCTTCATGCGGTTGGTCTGGAAATTTTCGAAGTTACTCACCGAACTTACCTCCAGCCATTTTTGCTGGGCTGCACTGTACACTTCAAAGTCGTAGGTGAGGGCAGATGTAAAACTCATATCACCGCCGCACAATCTTAAAATACGGTAGGGCAGTTCCAGCGACCGAAGCAGTTTCTCTATGTGATTCACCATTTCTTCCAGTACATCATAGCTTTTATCCGGATGAACCAGCTGAACAATTTCAACTTTATCAAACTGGTGAACCCGGTTCAATCCCCGCACATCACTTCCAAAACTTCCGGCTTCCCTGCGAAAGCAGGGCGTATAGGCCGTCATCTTCACGGGCAGATCGGCTTCTTTTACTATCTCATCCCGGTAAATATTGGTAACCGGAACTTCGGCGGTTGGTATCAGGTAAAAATTATCAACCGTTGCATGATACATCTGCCCTTCCTTATCGGGTAACTGGCCGGTACCATAGGCCGTGGCTTCATTCACCATCAGCGGCGGCAGGTATTCGGTATAACCGGCAGCTGTATTATAATCTAAAAAATACTGGATAAGTGCCCGCTGCA
>DAOQRQ010000324.1:0-3893 GCA_035355815.1 Ferruginibacter sp.
AAAACGCAGTAAAGGCACAGGCGATGGCGGTAATGATAAAGAGGATCACCACACCAGGTCCGCCATTGAACACGGCGCCACCCAGGCTGCTGAAACTTCCGGCGCCTAAAATAGCCGCAATGCCAAAGAAAGTAAGGTCTCTTACCGATAATACCCTTTTCAGCCCACCGCCTCCGTGCGACTCGTCGCTGCCCTCAGCTATGATATTCTCAACTTTTTTTGTGCGGAATAAGGAATTTGACATGCTTGTGTTGGTTTTGGAAGAAGGAAATTAAGCAATAATTGCGAAAAGTAAACGCACATCACTATTCTTATACAAATGAAATGTCAGTCTTTTGAATTTGAGAACAACACTTCTAATTACGACACCCCAACCACAAACCTCAAACTACAAACCACAAACCTTCTAACTCTCCCGCATCATCAAATAATCAGCTAACTCCTGCAGGGGTTTTTTACGTTGAGAAAGCACCGCCGTATCTTCTAAATGTTTGAGTGCAGATTGCAGGTATTTTTGCTGAAGTTCTTTGGCCCAGGCATCGGCCTTGCAATCGCGGAATATTTGTAAAACCTTTTCTACTTTACCGGGAGGATCAGACCGGAGTAATTTTTTTAATTCGGCCAGGTTTTCGGGTGAAGCTGTTTCAAAGGCATGGATCATCAGAAAGGTCTTCTTATTGGCCATAATATCACCACCCACCGTTTTTCCGAATTTTTCCGGGTTACCAAATGCATCTAAATAATCGTCCTGTACCTGGAAAGCAATACCCAGGTTCTTGCCGAATTCGTATAAATGCTTTTGATTGCCTTCTCCTGCCCCGCCCAATATGGCTCCTAACTGCAGGCTGGCGGCAACCAGTACCGATGTCTTAAGCGTGATCATGTTCAGGTATTCATCAAAACTCACCATTTCCCTTTGTTCAAAATCCATGTCCAGTTGCTGACCTTCACAAACCTGGCTGGCCGTGATGTTGAAGAGATGTAATACTTTCTGCAGGTTGGCCGGCTGTATCTTATTGAGGCTCTCGTATGCTTTTACAAACATCACATCGCCGGCAAGTATGGCGGTGGGTTCGCCGTATTTTGTATGCACCGTTGCCATGCCACGCCTTACCGGGGCCTTGTCCATGATGTCGTCATGTATTAAACTGAAATTGTGAAACAACTCGATCGCTGCCGCTGCATGATAGGCATCCGGGCCCGGCTCATCAAACAACTGGTTGCCCATGAGTACACAAACCGGGCGTATCCGTTTACCGCCGATGCCTAAAATATACTGTGCAGGATCGTATAAGGTTTCCGGTTGCTGCGGAAACTGGCGGGTGTTGAATTTCTCTTCAAACAGTTGTAACAGTTCTGTAAACGAATGCATGGTCATCGGTTCTAACTAAAAACGTTGGTCAGTGTTGACTGTTAATGATTTTATTTTTTCTTCTTTCCCGTCTTTTTTGATCCCTGCCCGGGCTTATGCTTTTTTACTTCATGCGGTTTACCAGGCTTCTTTCCTGATTCCAGGTTACCCATTCCTTTCTTCTCAGTCACCCATTCATAATCCAGCTGGCGTTTGCTTAAATTGGCAGCCACTACCTTTATCCGTACCCTGTCTCCCATTCGGAATTTGTGTTTGGTACGCATACCCACCAGGGCGTAATCGGCTTCATCCAGCCTGAAATCATCGTAAGCGCTCAGGTCTCTTGCGGTAACCATTCCCTCGCATTTATGTTCAACCGTTTCCACAAAAAATCCAAAAGAAGCCACGCCGCTAATGATTCCGTCGAACTCCTGCCCCAGGTAACTCTTCATAAATTCCACCTGTTTGTATTTGTTACCCGCCCGTTCGGCTTCCATGGCCTTGCGCTCCCGGTCGCTGCAATGCTTGCACTTGTCTTCCATCTTCTTGTCGGGTTTCAGGTTCTTATCCAGGCACTCCTGCAATATGCGGTGCACCAGTACATCGGGATAACGGCGTATGGGCGAAGTAAAATGACAGTAGTGTTCAAAACCCAACCCATAGTGGCCAATATTCTCTGATGTATAGACTGCCTTGGCCATGGTACGTATTCCCAATTGCTCCAGTACATGTTGCTCGGGCTTGCCCTGTACATCGTTCAGTAATTTGTTGAAAGAGGCAGCCACGGCGCTTTCATCGTGCATATCGAATACATAACCGAACTTTTTGGCAAAAGCTACAAATGGTTTCAGTTTTTCGTCATCAGGTGTATCGTGAATGCGGTATGGGAAGGGGATCGGCTCTTTATTGATCTTTATCTTGGAAATATATTCTGCAATGGTTCTGTTTGCAAGCAGCATAAACTCTTCGATCAGTTTATGCGCCTCCTTGCTTTCTTTTATTACAATGCCTAACGGCTTTCCTTTTTCATCGAGCTTAAAACGTACTTCCTGCGAAGAAAAATTGATGGCCCCGTTGCGGAAACGGTCTTTACGGAATTTCTGCGCCAGTTCGTTCAGCAACAGAATGGGTTTGAAATGAAGCCCTTCCTTTTTCTCAATGATATCCTGCACTTCTTCGTAGGTAAAACGATGGTTGCTGTGGATGACCGTTCTGCCGATCCAGCTGTGTTTCACTTCGGCCCGGTTGGTTATCTGGAAGATGGCCGAGAACGTATACTTGTCTTCATGCGGCCGTAACGAACAAAGTTCATTGGATATTTTTTCGGGCAGCATGGGGTTCACCCGGTCGGGAAGATACACACTGGTGGCCCGTTCGTAAGCGATCTTATCCAGCAGGGTACCGGGTTTTACAAAATGACTTACATCGGCAATATGAACGCCGATCTCGTAATTACCGTTATCTAAATTCCGTATGGAAATGGCATCATCAAAATCCTTTGCATCCACCGGGTCGATGGTGAAAGTGAGAATATCCCGGCAGTCTTTCCGTTTCCGTAGTTCTTCTCTTGATATTTCCGGCTGCAGTTTTTTCACTTCCTGCAATACTTCCTTATCAAATTCAAGCGGAAAACCTGCTTCCACCAATATCTCTTTCATGGCGGCATCATTCTCGTCTTCCGACTTCATTACCGATACCACTTCTCCCACCGGTTTCTTATCGTTTTTTTCCCAGCTCAATAGTTTTACGATCACCCGGTCGTTATCCTGGGCGCCATTGAGCTTATCATCGGTGATATAAAAATCGGGGATCGGTTTTTCGGTAGCGGGAATGAAGAAGGCGAAATTCTTGCTCTTCTGTATGTTGCCGATGAATTCGGTTTGTTTCCGTTCCACCACTTCGGTGATCTTTCCTTCGGCACGTTTGTCTTTTGAAAGCCCCTTATTCACCTGTACCCTCACCAGGTCGCCATGAAAGGCCCGGTTAAAATCGTTGGGGCGAACCATGATGTCTTTTTCCACGCCATCGGCTATCACGAAACCCATACCGCTTCTCGAAATATCCAGCCTTCCTTTTATTATTTCAACCTGAGAGGATCTCTTCTTGTCTTTGTTTCTTTTATTCTTACTCATATAGTTTATTAAACAGCCGGGGAGCACAGGCAATACAGGATAATGTCTTAGCAGCAGTTACTCTGGTTATTTTATGCTGCAATGTACCAACAAATTGCTACATTCGGCTAAAGCAAGTATGGTGCAGCCGCTCACAAATTCTCCACAACGGATCATTACCAGAACGGTATGGATATTGTCGCTGGTAAGTTTGTTCAATGATGTGGCCAGTGAGATGCTTATCCCCGTGATGCCTATGTTCCTTAAACAGATCGGTTTTACCGTTTTGATCATTGGCATCCTGGAAGGTATTGCAGAAGCTGTTGCCGGTTTAAGCAAGAGTTATTTCGGTAAACAAAGCGATCTTTCGGGCAAACGATTGCCCTTTGTACAACTGGGCTATATGCTGAGCGCAGTGAGCAAGCCCATGA
>DAOQRQ010000325.1:0-3882 GCA_035355815.1 Ferruginibacter sp.
CCAGGTGGCATCTTCCACAATGGTTCTTGCACCAAATTCAAACGTCACATTTTGTAATCCTAAAAGCATAAAAAAGGTATATCAGTTTTACAGGCCGCAAAAATAACGATTATCAAACCTTTCCAGGCTAATCCTGTTATAATATCGAAAAATCTTTCGCCCTGCGATAAACGTACGCCTGTACAAGTTAGATTTGTATAAAAAAGAACAGATATGAAGAAAATACTTTTAGCACTGCTGGTGGTTGTACTTGGCGTGGTGGGTTTTTACTGGTATAAGTTCAGTAATGCCGGGAAAGGCGACAGCGGGCCCAAACAACAGCCATTGGCATTGAAAAAACATTCAGATGATTTTAACCGGGCGGTAGCGGCTACGATGAATGCTTATTTTGAAATGAAAGAAGCTTTTGTAAATGCCGATACCGTAAAAGTGAAAGAAGGCTGCCGGAAATTCATTCAGTTGCTCGACAGCATTCCTATGGCAGAATTAAAGACAGATACATTGAATATCTATGATGCTGCCATGGGCAGTCATTCAAATATCAAGGGCAGTGCCCAGTCGATACTGCAACAAACCGATATCACCGAAATGCGGAAAGACTTCAGCAGTGTTTCCGAAAATCTTTACCCTTCTTTTTTGGGAACCATCAATTATGAAGGGGAGAAGATGTACTGGCAAAACTGTCCCATGGCATTTGGCGATGAGAAGGAGGCCAACTGGATCAGCAATACCGAGGAAGTGGTGAATCCCTACCTGGGTAAAAACCACCCGGAATATAAAGCCACCATGCTGCATTGCGGTTCGGTGAAAGATACCATTAAGGCTAAATAAGGCGGTATGTTTTTGTTGTAGTGGTCTTTTGAATAAACAGCTATGAAAATTTTTTCTTTTATTTTCCTTTTACTACTGTGTGCCACTGCATCATTTGCACAAAAGAAATATACCATCAGCGGTTATATCAAAGATTCGCTGAATGGCGAAACGCTTATTGGCGCCACCGTAACAGTAAAGGGGCAATCGAAGGGGATCAGCAGTAACCAGTATGGTTTTTTTTCCATCACACTCACCGAAGGTAATTATACACTTGTATGCAGCTATATCGGTTACCGGGAAAAGGTAATCGATATAAAACTCGACAACGACCGGCAGCTGAATTTTTTAATATTACCAAAAGCCTACCTGTTCCAGGAAGTGGTGGTAAGTACCAAAAAAAGAGACGCCAATGTAAAGAATGCCCAGATGGGAAAATTTACATTGCCGATGGAACAGATAAAATCGATCCCGGCCTTTTTGGGTGAGGTAGATTTGATGAAGACGATCCAGTTTTTGCCCGGTGTACGAAATGCGGGAGAAGGCAGCGCCGGTATTTATGTACGGGGAGGAGGACCCGATCAGAACCTGATCTTGCTGGATGATGCACCGGTTTACAACACCGGCCACCTGTTTGGTTTCTTTTCCATCTTTAATGCCGATGCCATAAAGAATGTGTCGCTCATAAAAGGGGGTATGCCTGCCCAGTATGGCGGACGATTATCGAGTGTACTGGATGTTTCAATGAAAGAAGGTAATAACCAGAAACTACAGGTTGATGCAGGACTTGGGTTGATCGCATCCCGGTTATCCATCCAGGGGCCACTCAAAAAAAATAAATCCTCCTTTATCATCTCAGGCCGCAGAACATACATTGATGTATTGACAAAGCCTTTTGTAAAAAAGACAAGCCAGTTTCATGGCTCTGGCTATTTCTTTTACGACCTGAATGCAAAAGTGAATTATATCTTCTCTGAAAAAGACCGGGTATACCTGAGTGGCTATTTTGGACGGGATGTTTTTGATTTTCAAAACAGCAAACAAAGTCTCCGGATAAATATTCCCTGGGGCAATGCTACCGGAACCCTTCGCTGGAACCATGTGTACAACCAGAAATTATTCGGCAACACCACATTGGTATACAACGATTATAATTTCACATTCAATGCCGCCCAGAATAATTTTGAACTGAAACTGGCTTCGGGAATAAGAGACATCAGCCTTAAGCAGGACTTTGACCTGTATCCTTACACGGGTCATAAGCTAAAGTTCGGCGGGATATATACCTATCATAAATTTACACCCTCGGTGGTGAGTGGTAAACAGGACTCTACGGTATTCAACCCAAACAATGCCCAGGTTAAATATGGCCATGAAGCCGCTGTTTACCTGCAGGACGATTGGGAAGTGAATGAAAAATTGAAGATCAATGCGGGCATTCGGTACAGCTGGTTCCAGCAGACAGGGCCCTATAAAATTTATACAACCGATGATAACGGTAACCGTACAGACAGTACCGTATTCGGAAGCGGCAAGGGCGTAAAATCCTATGCCGGCTTTGAACCCCGTCTTACCATTCGGTATGCATTGAATGATGAAACATCCCTTAAAGCATCGGTAACCCGTAACCTGCAATACCTGCACCTGGTAAGTAATGCCGGTACTACCTTGCCCACCGATATATGGGTGCCCAGTACGTATAAAGTAAGGCCCCAGTCGAGTTGGTTGTATGCAGCCGGTTTGTTTAAGAATTTTAAAGACAATATGTATGAAACTTCAGTAGAGGTCTATTACAAGCAGATGCAGAACCAGGTAGAGTACAAGGAAGGCTATACCCCCAATTCAATTGATGATACAGAAAACTCCTTCACGTTTGGGAAGGGCTGGAGTTATGGTGCCGAGTTCTTCGTAAATAAAACAAAGGGCCGCTTAACCGGTTGGGTGGGTTATACATTGAGCTGGACCTGGCGGAAATTTCCCAGCCTCAACTTTGGAAATAAATATCCTGCCAAGTACGACCGCAGGAACGATATGAGCATTGTAGCTATTTATGAGATCAATAAAAAATGGCGACTGTCGGCATCTTTTGTTTTTGGAACAGGCAATGCAGCCACATTACCCGAACGTTTTTATATAGTGGATGGAATTCTTACCCAGGAATACAGTAAGATCAATGAATACCGTTTGCCTTCGTATCACCGGCTGGATATTGCAGCCATTATGACGCCAAAGAAAAATATTAAACGCAAATGGAAAAGCGAATGGGTGTTCAGTGTGTATAATGCGTACAGCCGGAAAAATCCGTACTTCATTTATTTTGATCAAACAGGAAATCCCTTCAATGGTACGCTGGAGATACAGGCCAAACAGGTTTCTTTATTTCCCATCATACCGGCCATTACCTGGAATGTACGTTTCTAGAAAATAAAACTGCCCTTTTTAAAGGGCAGTTGCGTGAACTATTTCTATGGGGGTTAGCGTGTGAAGGTCTGGTATCGTTCCACTACGGCACCGGGGTAAGCCGGATCTGTTCCTTTGCTTACAACGGTAAACAATACATTGGTCAGCGTAAGCATTTTCCACCGGTAATTTTGCGGGGTAGAATTAGCGATCACCGAATCGGCTCCTGAGAACTGGTAGGTACCTGCATCGGTTGTATACGTATTAAAACGGTACTCGAAAGCGCCGTTGGCTTCAAATTTCACATAATTGGTTGGATGGGGTGTTTGCTTGATGATGGTATCTTTTAAAAACACACCGCCCTGGTATATGCGGAGCTGTATCCGGTTGATCCACCAGGTACCTACTACCTGTTGTTCTTTGGGCAGGTCGGCACTGTGGTCGGCCTTGGCACATGAGTTAGAAACAATGATAACGGAAAGCAGGCCAGCAGTTAGTAAAAGGGTACTGTAAAACTTTTTCATTTCAAAACAGGATATTGGTTATGCTTTATAACGCAATATTTACCCTTTTATTGCGCTTATTTTGGCTTGTGGATAAACCGGATCACCCCGCTTCTTTGCAGGTCGGAGGATATGCGTACCTCGTAACGGTTATCGCCGTCGTATACCA
>DAOQRQ010000326.1:0-3848 GCA_035355815.1 Ferruginibacter sp.
TAATTGCTGATAAGAGCTAAATTTGCAGTCAGCACCAATGACTAATTAACTGATAACAATTAACATTACCAGATGATCCTTCCGATTGTAGCATATGGTTCGCCGGTTTTACGCAAGGTATGTGATGACATCACAGCCGGCTATCCCCACCTGGATAAACTGATCGCCGATATGTGGGAAACCATGTATAACAGTAATGGCGTGGGCCTGGCAGCGCCGCAGGTGAATGTACCTATCCGTTTATTCGTAATAGACAGCGAACAGATATTCCTTAACCAGGAAGAAGATGAAAAAGACGACTATCCCGATGCGCCGGGTTATAAAGGCGTTTTCATCAATGCCCGTATTTTAAAACTTGACGGAAGAGAATGGTCGTACAACGAAGGTTGCCTCAGTATTCCCAAAATAAGAGAAGACGTTTACCGCAACGAAGAGATAGAGATCGAATTTGTTGATGAACATTTTCAACCGCATATCAAAACATTCAACGGGTTAACGGCCCGTATCATCCTGCACGAGTACGACCACATTGAAGGTAAACTGTTCATTGATCATATAAAGCCCCTTAAAAGGAAATTACTGAAGCGCAAGCTTGACGATATTTCCAAAGGAAAGATCAATGTTGATTACCGGATGGTATTCCCCAAATAACGCATACAATCCCAGCAGAAATGACAAAAAGGATCCTGCCTGCTTTTCTTTGTTTCATCTTCTGCAGCAAATGCCCGGCACAGACAGGTTCCGACAGTATGATCAGCGTTGGAAAAAAGACCATCACCCTCAGTGAAGTGGTGGTGAACAATAAACTCAACATTCCCGTTTTTATTGAACGGATAAAGAACGATACTTCGTTTTACAAAGCATTCCGGAACCTTCGCATCCTTGGGTTTACCGCCATCAACGACATCCGCATGAACAACAGCGATGGAAAGATAAAGGCCGGCCTGCACAGCAAAACAAAGCAGTTACGAACAACCAATTGCCGAACCATGGAAACCCTGGAAGAACAGGTTACCGGTGATATCTATGATGAGTACCACAATTTTAATTATTATACGGCGCAGTTGTATGCTTCCCTGTTCTTTACAAAAGATTCTGTTTGCGGGGAAGACAATATTGTTGCCGGGAGAGAATTCAGCACTTCGGGCAAAAGCGGTATGGAAAAAAATAAGGAGCAGTTGAAAATGCTCTTCTTCAATCCCGGTAAACGGATCAACGGCCTGCCGTTCATGAGCAATAAAACAGCCATTTACGATGATGAGATGGCCGGCTATTACGATATGAGTGTTGACATGGGCATTTACAATAACCACAATTGCTACATTTTTACCCAGAAAGTTAAACCAGGGAGTAAAAGTTCGGTGGTGATCGATGAAATGACCACCTGGTTCGACAGCAATACGTTTGAAGTGCTGGGAAGGAATTATTCGCTGAGCTACGATGCAGCGGTTTACGATTTTAAAGTGACTATGGAAGTGGTGATGACCAGGTTTGGTGAATACACCGTTCCTTCACTCATACGGTACAACGGGAACTGGAAGGCCATTTTCAAAAAAAGGGAACGGGGTGTTTTTACAGCCACGCTTTTTGATTTTAACTAACCAGTCTTCATCCGTTTATAACAATTTTATTTTTATTCAACCTTAGCTTCTTATTTTTAAGCCATGAAAAAATATTTCTTTTTTATTCTTGTTCTGGTATCAATAAACACCATCGCTCAAACCGGCGGCCGGGATCTTAAAGCGATTGATGAGTATATCAAAGGCCTGGGCGCCATGGAAGGTATGAGTACGGCCACCATCGAAAATGTGGTGATCAACCATTTTGAAGACAAGACCGACAAGCTGCGTGCAATTTATGCGTGGATAGCAATGAACATAACCTATGATGTAAAGGCAGCCCGTACCAGCAATATGCAAAAGAATAAACCCGCCGATGTACTGGCTTCCCGTAAAGCAGTGGGGATCGGTTTTGCAAGCCTGTTCCAGGATATGTGCAGCAGCGCCAATATCCGCTGCCTCACCGTGGATGGCTTTGTAAAATACAACACCGGCCAGATCGGTGAAAAAGGAACCGAGATCAATCACAGCTGGGCCGTGGTTCAGCTGGGCCAAAGTCCGGATACCTGGTATTATGTGGACCCTGCTTTCGGAAGCGGATCGCTGGATGCCGATATGAAGACATTCACAAAGTCGTATTCGGATGCGTATTTCTTTACGGATAAAGCCAGTTTTAACCTGCAGCATTTTCCCAATAACGAGGCCTGGAAATTAGGTCCCGGCCCGAGAGGCAAGGGCGAATTCTATTCATTGCCTTTGATCAAAACAGCAGCGATGGAATACGGCATAAAAAAACTTACGCCAGATGATGGCACAATGAAAACAAAATTGAACAAGCCTGTTTATTTCACTTATATCCTGGGTAACGACCGGGCGCCCATCACTTCCGTATCGCTGGGCATGGGTGAAAAGAAAAGATACAAAATGAAAGAAGTGGATTTTGTGTACAGCGGCGGAACACTCTCCTTCTCGTATAAATTTGATGAAGAAAACAGTTTCCCGGTAATGATCCTGGTAAACGGAAAAGAATTTGTGGGATACACTGTTGAAGTAAATTAAAAGGCCGCTTCCTGCGGAAGCGGCCCGTATCTTTAAGCCCTTTGTTTAACAGGGGCTTTTCTTTTTGCCTTTCGTAAGGCCGAAGTAATATTCTTACTCAGGTTCTCGTACGTAGGTTTGGCGGTAAGTTTTTCGCCATTGATGAAGAAAGCAGGGATCTCACTGATGCCCCGGTCGATGCCTTCATTCAGGTCGTTCATCACCTGCCAGCCATACGTGGAGTTCAGCAGGTCGTCCAGGAAATGTTTGTTAACAACCCCGGCCTCTTTTGAATACAGTTTTAAACTGGTAGTACCCAGCTGGCGGCGGTTATCAAAAAGTATGTTGTGCATCTCCCAGAACTTTCCGGCCTGCGAAGCCGCTACAGCAGCCTCACCTGCTTTCATGGAGCGCTGGTGAATTCTTGTGAGCGGGAAATGGCGGAACTGGAAACGTATCTTACCATCAAATTCTTCCAGCAATTTTTTTACCACTTCGTTTGCCTTTGCACAATCCTCGTTTTCGTATTCACCAAACTCAACCAGGGTAACGGGTGCATTCTTATTACCCACAAATATCTCTTTCGGTGAAATGATCTCTACCACCTCTTTTGCTTTCATTGCCATAATGTTTGTCCTTTTTCTGTTCGTACGAACAGCTTTTGTTATTTATTATTCTGTTTTAATTTTTCTTTTCTTTCTGAAGTTTTTCTTTCATTACTTCGTTACGGAACACCACCGTTCCATCAAACACATCCACCAATACCGGTCTTGCCTTATCAATATCGCCTGCCAGTATCCTTTTGCTCAACTGGTTAACGATCTCTTTTTGTATCAGCCGCTTTAATGGCCTTGCACCGAATTGCGGATCATATCCGTTCTCTGCCAGGAAATCCATTACGTAATCGCTGAACTGAAGGTTGATCCCCGACTGGGCCACTAATTTTTTCAGGCCTTCCAGTTGCAAACGGATGATGCCCTTTATCTCTTTCTTCATCAACGGTTCAAACATGATCACTTCGTCGATCCTGTTCAAAAACTCCGGGCGTATCGTTTGTCTTAAAAGAGCCATTACCTCCACCTTGGTCTTTTCCACCACCTCTTCTTTATTGGCTTCGGTAACCTTTTCAAAGTTATCCTGGATAATATGGCTTCCCATATTGCTGGTCATAATTATGATCGTATTTTTAAAATTAACCATACGACCCTTATTATCGGTCAGCCTGCCATCGTCTAATACCTGCAATAATAC
>DAOQRQ010000327.1:0-3838 GCA_035355815.1 Ferruginibacter sp.
TAATTCTTAATTCTTAATTCTTAATTCTTAATTCTTAATTCTTAATTCTTAATTCAGCGCCCTGTAATCCTCCCTCACCGGCACAAACACATCTATCACTTTACAGGCCGTAACGGCAAAGGCTCCATGCATTGCATTGGAAGGAATATATGCTCCCATGCCCGGCAGCAGCAATTGCTTTTCACCGTCAAGGGTAAATTCCATTTCTCCCTCTAATACATAGGTCCATTGTTCGTGGGGGTGACTGTGCAGCGGTGCCGCCACGCCTTCTTCCAGGCTTACGCAGCCAAACGTTACCTGGTTGCTGTGCTCCATGGCACTTTGTATGCCCGGGAAAATGGTAGCCCGGTTGTGGGTGTTGTAATTGATGAAAGGCATGATCGTTACTTTAATTGTTTTTCTTTTCTTTTTGGTGAGCATTTATTTTATCCCATGCTTCCCGGGTCAATGTCAGCAGCGTTTCTTTCCCGCAATCCCAGATACCCACGAATTTTTCAGAAACAACATAGTGCTGCTGCCACCCGGCAAACTTTGCATACAGCATCAGGGTGCAGATATCGGTAGCCGTAATAAGATCTCCTGTTTCTCCTTTATGGGAATGTAATGTTGCAAAAATATCGTTTGCATCTTCTGGCTTCTTTCCATATTCAATTGGTATGATATTTCTGTGAAGCATTTTTTTGGTCTTTACTTTGTATTCATCATCGAACGTAACTAAATAGTCATTGCCAAAGATCACCCAGCCGGATTTTTCAGGGCCTGTAAGAAAATACACCCTTTTCTCCCCATTGCCGGTCATTGGTATCAGGTTTAAGTTGCTGTTCTCGTAATGTTTGAAAAAAGTGTCGGTCCGCATGAGGTCATAGCCGGCTTTTCTCAGCAGGTAAATATCTTTTTCATAGGCGGAAAAATCTCTTTCGCCCAGATCTGTTTTTGCAGTGGCCGTGCTGTACGTGCTGTCAAAACTGATAGTGCCTATTACTTTTGGAACTTCTGTTTTTGAAAAGAAAACGCATTTGGTGATATCCTTATCAGGATAAGAGAAATATCCCCCGATGTTCTGCCGGTTCTTGTACGCTTCCAGGAAAATATCCGTACCATACCAGGAAGCCATCTCGGAACGGTACATGGCCTTGCCTTCTTTTACAATCGGTTCGGTAAGTTTTACAACATGCTCCTCCCCATACTGGGCATATAGAGAGGTAAATGAAACCATAAGCAAAAACTGGCAGGTTAGTTTTTTCATTTTGAGTGATTTGGAAGCTGCAAGATAAGGATACCGGATACAGGATGCAAGGTGCAGAGTGCAGGATACAAGATGCAGGATTCAAGATCCCGGATAGCCCAGTATCCAGTATCTTTCTTTCCTCCCTGCCATTTTTTCACCTTTCTCCCCATGGCACAATGATTGCCAACCTACTATAAACAATCAAAAATTTATACAATGGGAAAGATCATAGGAATTGACCTTGGAACCACAAACAGCTGCGTATCTGTAATGGAGGGCAACGAGCCGGTGGTTATTGCAAACGAGGAAGGACGCCGCACAACCCCGTCGGTAGTGGCTTTCCTTAAAAACGGCGAACGTAAAGTGGGCGACCCGGCCAAGCGCCAGGCCATCACCAACAGCCATAACACCATCAGCAGCGTAAAGCGTTTTATGGGCCGCCGCTTTGATGAAGTGACAGAAGAGATCAGCCACTGGAGCTATAAAGTGGTTAAAGGTGACAATAATACGGTTCGTATTGACATAGATGGCAGGCTTTATACCCCGCAGGAAATAAGCGCCATGGTACTTCAGAAAATGAAGAAAACAGCCGAAGATTACCTGGGTGCAGAAGTGACCGATGCGGTGATAACCGTACCCGCTTACTTCAACGACGCCCAGCGCCAGGCCACCAAAGAAGCCGGTGAAATTGCCGGGCTGAATGTGCGCCGCATTGTAAACGAACCTACCGCCGCCGCCCTTGCTTACAGACTGGATAAAGGCGGTAAAGATCACAAGATCGCCGTGTTTGACCTGGGTGGAGGTACGTTCGATATCTCGGTACTGGAACTGGGCGATGGCGTGTTTGAAGTAAAATCAACCAATGGCGATACTCACTTAGGTGGCGATGATTTTGATAAAGTGATCATGGACTGGCTGGCCGATGAATTCAAGAACGACGAAGCCATCGACCTGCGTAAAGATCCCATGGCCCTGCAACGTTTAAAAGAAGCCGCTGAAAAAGCAAAGGTTGAATTATCTTCTTCTTCCGAAACAGAAATTAACCTGCCGTATGTAACCGCGGTGGATGGTGTGCCCAAACACCTGGTGAAAAAATTAACCCGTGCAAAATTCGAATCACTGGCCGATAAACTATTTGACCGCTGCCTGAAACCATGCGAACAGGCATTGAAAGACGCCGGCATGAGCACTTCCGAAATTGATGAAGTGATCCTGGTGGGTGGATCAACCAGGATACCGAAAGTGCAGGAGATCGTGGAAAAATTCTTTGGCAAAAAGCCACACAAGGGAGTTAACCCCGATGAAGTGGTGGCCGTGGGTGCTGCCATACAGGGCGCCGTATTGAGCGGCGATATCAAAGACGTGTTGCTGTTAGACGTAACACCGCTTTCTTTAGGTATTGAAACCATGGGTGGGGTAATGACCAGGTTGATCGACAGTAATACCACCATCCCTACCAAAAAATCAGAAGTGTTCAGCACCGCCAGCGATAACCAGCCCGGCGTGGAGATACACGTGTTGCAGGGCGAACGGCCCATGGCTACGCAGAACAAGAGCCTGGGACGTTTTAACCTTACCGACATACCACCGGCACCCCGTGGCGTACCGCAGATCGAAGTGATCTTTGATATTGACGCCAACGGCATACTGCATGTAACCGCTAAAGACAAGGGAACCGGTAAAGAACAGAAGATACGCATTGAAGCCGGCAGCGGTTTAAGCAAAGAAGAGATTGAAAAGATGAAGAACGATGCCAAGGCCAATGAAGCCAGCGATAAGGCCGAAAAAGAAAAAGTGGAAAAGATAAACCAGGCCGACAGCTTAATATTCCAGACAGAAAAACAACTGAAGGAGTACGGCGAAAAGATACCGGCCGATAAGAAGGCCGCTATTGAAACTTCGTTGACCAAATTAAAAGAAGCACACAAAGCGCAGGACCTTGCGCAGATTGATGCCGCTACCGCCGAAATGAATACCGCCTGGACAGCCGCCAGTGAAGACATGTACAAGGCAACGCAGGAACAGCCCGGTGCACAACAACCCGGCCCTGATGCAGGAGGCGGCGAGCAGCAAACAAGCAACAGCGAAAGTAAAGTGGAGGATGTGCCTTTTGAGGAAGTGAAGTAAAGGAACGTCATTGCGAGGAGGTACGACGAAGCAATCTCCCAAAACCTCATATTGAAGCCAGGCTCACCGAAAGGTGGGCGCTGGCTTTTTTATTAAATTAAATCTCTCAGCCGCTGTTGATCTTCGCCCCAATCTCCGCCATCGCCTGGTCTTATACCCAAATAACAAACGGCAAACTGGTAAGGTAATAAGGTTTGTTTTTGTTTGTTTGTTTTCTACTAAGGTTGTGGTGCTTCTAAACCTTAGTAGAGATTAATGGTAAATGCGGTAAGACCTTATTACCTTATTAGCCTCCGGTTGGTTTTATGACTAACCACAAGCTGCGGCCTAAAATAAAATAACTATTTTTCGTCGTCCGCGTAAACTGGGGGTAAGTTTTGGTAAGCACAAAAATCACTAGCTTGAAAGAATCGTGCTACTTCTTGTCCGGCGATTTCGATGTTTTCAGAACTATGTACTAGATTACATTGAATAGACATAGCC
>DAOQRQ010000328.1:0-3837 GCA_035355815.1 Ferruginibacter sp.
TATCCCGGTTTCTGACCGGGATGCCCGGTTCCGGGTCTCCGGCTCAACCCCTACTTATCTTTTTTACAACTCTCCAGAAAATCCTTTATCCCCGTAACAACCTTATCCGCTATCTGCTGTTGAAATTTTTCATCCAGTATCTTCATCTCATCTTCGGGATTGCTGATGAAGAGTGTTTCCACCAATGCATTGGGATATTCTATCGGGCTGTTGAGCATAAAATTGAAACTGCTGTTATTGCCGTGTTCATTCAGCCCCAGTTCCAGCATACGTTTGTAAATGAAGTTGCTCAGGTTGCGGAAGCCGGCGTGCCGGTAAAACGTACTGGTGCCTGAAACCCGTATGGGATCAGCAGCCGAATTAAGATGAATACTGATGAGCAGGTCGGGCATACTGTCGCGGTAAAATAAAATGCGCTCTTTATTATCAAAAGTTCTTTCTGTTGTTCTGGTCATGATCACTTTTGCCCCGGCCGCTTCCAGCGCTTTCTGCAACTTTAATGAAACAGCCAGTGTAAGCATTTTTTCGGAAGAGCCTGTTGGGCCGCCGGCGCCTGTATTGGTACCGCCATGCCCGGCATCCACGGCAATGGTCAGGTTGTTCAATGCCAGGTTTTGCGGTTGTCTTTTTATTCTTACCGTAAGCACATTGCCGCGGTAGTAGATCATATGCCCCCAGTGCTGTGCATGCTTCAGTTCAATACTAATGCGAAACACTTCATCCTCCAGTTGTTCGTACGATACGTTTTTTATTTCCTTGGTATTCTCCAGTTGTGTTATCCAGTTGGTATTATTGGTGGCGCCAAAAACATCCACTACAATTTTTGAAGGTTCAACCAGTTGAAAACTCTGGTAAGGCAACCGTGCAGACAATCCCAGTTGCACATAATCATATTTTTCATCGCCATTAACCGTCCACCTGCCGGTAAGCGATTCGGGCGTAAAACTTCCCTTGGGTAAAAACTCCACCAGTTCTTCCTCAATAAATGCCGTTCGGTATTTCGATAACTGAACCTTGTATTTGTTGCCCACTTTACCTACCACTTTCAAAACCACGTTCGAATCAAGGTAACCGATCTTGGCGCCGCCCAGGCGGTCTTCGCCCAGTCCGAATAATAAATACGCAAGTCTTCCTTTGGTAACGGCAATATCGGGCGCCATAGGCCCAAACATACTTACCCAGGTCTTCGTTTCTTTGGTAACTGTTTTACCGGCCGAATCGGTGATGCTGACGGGTATCTTTGAAACAAGAAAATTGTCTGTTTCTTTTACCACATATTCGCCCTGGTAAATACCCGGCATTTTGTTGTTGGGCATTTCGTACAAAGGGATATTTCCATTCGCTGTTACCTTACAACCCGTGAGCGCCTTTACTTTAAATTTTATACGATCGCCTGCCTGCACAAATAAATTTCCTTCGGGAAAGGTTTCGATGCTGGCTATCTCCAATGTCTTTACCGTGTCGGGTGGCGGAGGCAGGGTATAGTTGTACGTAATTCTTTTAACGCTGGTTTTGTCGGGCGGAACGAATGATACCAGGTTAAGCGCCGTATCGCCGGGTTTTAAATTCAGTTCAATGGCAAAGGCGCCGGTGGCATATACTTTCACCGGCTGGTCGTTGATGCTGAGTCCGCAGCTTTTGCAGGTACTGCCCACCACAAACTGGCGGGAGGCCCTTACATTGTTCTGCTCATTGGTTGGTTCAACCAGTTTGATAAAGGGTTTATCAACTGATTGGGCAAAAGCCGTTGCAGCAAATAATATGACCACCGTGGTTACACAAAATTTCATTCAGGAAAGATAATTTAAAATACAGCGTGGGGGAGTTAATTGTTGGTAAAAAGTGAAACGGAATATTAGATTTGCAGAATGGATGATTCCTCCGGCTTTGAAAATTTTTATGCGGAAAAAATATCGCCCTCTCTTCCCCGGCTCCGGAACGAATGCCGGCAGATGGATAGCTGGCACCTGGTTGCCGTGTTGGCAGGCATACTCGGTTTTCTTTGCTTTATCGGTTACCATGCAGAAATATTAACGGGCCCGCAGGCTTCCTGGCTTTTTGTTCTCTTTGCCGCATTGCTGGTATTCTCCGTTTATAAATATGCACAGCGAACCGACCGCTTTACCGCTGCGTTTAAAAAGGCCGTTATAAAAACGATCATTGACGATGTATGCACGGGCCTGGTATATAAGCCGGATGAATGTATCTCTACCCGTGAATATAAGACCAGCAGCCTGTACCGCTATCGCTACGATTATTTCGACGGGGATGATTACATTGAAGGAATCATTGGCAATATATCTTTTCATTGCTCGGAGCTTTGTGTAAAAAGCGATTATGCAGGTAATAAGCAAATATTCGTGTTCAAAGGCCTATTCTTTGTTGCTAAAATAAATGACCGTTTTTCCGGGGGCACTTATGTATGGCCCCGTAACAGGGCACAGCTTGCAACAAGCATCATGGACCAGCGCTACCGGCTGCTGCCCATGCCCGAAGTGGCCGATGTTCATTTTGATGACGAAGAGTTCAGCACACAATTCAGGGTATGCAGTACCTGGCCCGAACAGGCAAAAGAAATTCTCAGCCCGCAGGTAAGAACCAGCCTGGTAAGTATGAGCCGGCTGATGAACATCGCTCTCTCCGTTTCCTTTGTTGCCGGCCTTTGTTATATCGGCGTTCCGGTAAGAGACGACCTGCTGGAGCCAACCGATTACGATCCCGGTGATAAGATTGAGATCAAAAAATATTTTTTAACCATCCGGGCTGTTACGAATATCATCAGTAAATCGGGGTTGTCGGAATTACAGTAGTTTCATTCAGTTTGTTCTATAAGCCTAAGAGTAGAATTACAAATGTTGAAGCTACAGTAGCACAACTGTTGAGCAGAGCTGCGCCCTGAATCGGGCTGTACATCGATTCAGGGGCTCCTTTTTTGGTTCTTTTTTGGAGAAGCAAAAAAGAACAATAAATTCAACAGGGTGTTTTTATTTATAATAGTTTTTTACTTTTCTTTTTGTCTTGATACAAAAAGAAACAAAAAAATCAAGGCGAACCTGAATGCCTCCGGCCATTTCGCCAGCCAGCGCCACGGCACCAGTTTACTTTTTATAAAACCTGCTCATACCGCATACCGTTTCCCGGAATCTTTTACGAACAGCATACCGTTTGATGCTTGTAAGTGCGGCAGCCTGATTATTTGGGAAAGATCAAAATGGAAAAATACCGGGAAAAAAATCAGCTTTTTCAAATAGGCAGGGGGTGGGTAAGCATTGAATGTAATGCTGCTTTTCTTTCAGTATAAAGTATGCACCGAAGAGTAGAATTACTGAAGTTGAAGTTACAGTAGTACAACCGATGCACAGAGCTGTATCCGCCAATCGGGCTGTCATCGATTGGCGGGCTCCTTTTTGTTTCTTTTTGGAGAAGCAAAAAGAAAAAGAAAAATCAGGGAATTCTTACAAAAAACATTTCTCATTTTTTTAATTTTCTTTTTCTAGATAATCCTTCGACCCGGCTCAGGAGAAACAAAAAATCAAGAGTGGGTATGCATTGAATGTAATACTGCTTTTCTTTCAGTATAAAGTATGCACCTAAGAGTAGAATTACCAATGTACAAACCACAGTAGTACTAAAGCTTAATCAGGGAACCATCCCCTAATCGGGATGTAATCGATTAGGGGGCTCCTTTTTTGGTTCTTTTTTGGAGAAGCAAAAAAGAACATAAAAAAGCAGCAAGGTGCTTCTTCAAAAGACAGATTTCATTTTTCTTTTTCTTGATAAAAAGAAACAAAAATCAAGGGCTTCGGAAAAAAAAGCTAAAAATCTTCCGTCAAGGGT